>JAOZTL010000053.1 GCA_029942205.1 Bacteroidales bacterium
AATGCGGTCGTCGTCGGTAGCCACTACAACTTGCGTAAGTACTTGTTTTGCTTGGCGATATACTCGCTCTATCATGCTCTTATTGCCAATCATAGCTAGTGGCTTGCCAGGGAAGCGGGTAGATGCATAGCGTGCTGGAATAATACCTAGTAGTTTCATTTGTTAAAGTTGTCAGTGATTAAAATTGAATCATTTTTTTTGTGATTGAAAGAAACTAATAATTACAGATTTCGTCTGTTTCATTATTTTTGTTTATTTATATAACTGTGTTTTAATAATTTATCATACTGCTTGATATGATTTGTCGAAAATTATCCGAAAATAAATATCAAAACAGACAAAGTCTGAATCAGCAAAAATAAGTTTATTTTTTTAAATGAAAGATTCTTTTTTTCAAATCAAGGAGGGCACAAAATTAAACACCTAATTATTTCTTGCTAAATCGTGTGTGAGCAACTTAAAAAGGACGAAGACCTTAATTTATCTGTTTGATTTTTAGTGAGTTGTTGCTTTTTATAGTAATTAATTTTGTAAAAGTCTGTTATCTCATTTTTTTTAATTAAATTTACCTGTGTTTTTAATATTTTAAGCGGTGAGTTCGATAAAAATAAAACATCTTATTTTAGCCATTAGTTTGTTTTTTTTAGTGCAAAGTTCTTTAGCACAACAAAAAACATTGCTGATCGATAATGATTTTTGCTTATTAAAAGGTGAAAAGAAAACGATTAAGCTAGAAGACTATTTGGAAATATTTGTGGACACCAGCAATCGAATAACTTTTGAAAATATTCAGCAAAAAAACGTTCAAAACCAGTTTGTTGCATTGCAAAAATGGGAAGAAAAACTTTTGAGAGATAACACTTATTGGTTGCGAATAAAAATTAATAGAACCAGTTCACGTAATAAATTTGTGATTTTAAATTCGATAGAATGGGATATTGATAATTTATTCATAAAGCAAGAAGATGGGCATATTTATCGACAACAGGCAGATTTTGTATTACCGATAACTATCAATAAAATAGAACATTCCAAGTTTTTTGATGTAGATTTAGGACAGGAAAAAGAAGTAGAAATTTATTTCAAACTACGTTACAATCGAATGACTCCGAAATTACATGAATTAAAAATTTATGATAAAATTTATTACCACAAGCGAGCAACTCTTTTTAAAATTCTTTATGCAGCAAGCCTTGCCATTATTTTAGTTATGATTTTTTATCATCTTATATTCTATTTGATTGTCAAGCAAATGGAATATTTATTTTATGTCATTATGCTTTCTGGCTTTATGGGGGCATTTGGTATTTATTTTTTCCAACAGAGTTTTTCGCATAATTACTTATTCGCTTTGGTCGAATTGTTCTTTTATGTGCTGGCTACCATTGGTTTGGTTGGGTTTACCAAACGTTATTTTGAAACCCATCGTGAGATTAAACCAATTTCTCAATCGGCAACTTGGGGGCAAGTGGCTATGTTTGTCGTTTTTATTGTACATAGTGGCATTGCATTAAACTCAGATATTTATCCTTATTATACTCAAAATGTAATACTTGCGTTTGTTGTTATTCAAATAGTGCAAATTTATATTATTATTATTTCATCCGTAAGAGAAAAAAAGCGAGAAGCGTATTATTTCTTTGTTGCAACATTTCTTGTTACACTGATAGGCTTGTACGTAGTAATGACCGTGGGGCGAATTTTGCATTTTTCAACACAAACAGAGGCAAAGCAATTCTTATTAGCAGGAGTGCTTGTGCAAATTGTAATGTACTCATTAGCAATGGGAAATCGAGTATTGAAACTAAAAGCTGAAGCTGCCGAAGCGGTATTGATTAATTTGGATTTGGCAAACGAATTAAATGAAATACTCGAACGAAAAGTTGCCAGTCGAACAGCCGAAATTTCAGAAAAAAATAAGGAATTAAGAAGCCAGCGAGATATTGAACGCAAACAAAAACAAGAAATAACGGATAGCATTCTGTATGCCGAAAAAATTCAACAAGCCATTTTGCCTAAAACCGAATTTATACAAAGCATTGTAGCCGAACATTTTATTTTATTCAAACCTCGAGACATTGTTAGTGGCGATTTTTATTGGATCAAGCAAATCAAAAATTACACAATTATAGCAACCGCTGATTGTACTGGGCATGGTATTCCTGGAGCATTTATGAGTATGCTTGGTGCTGCGTTATTGAATGAAGTGGTTACATCGAGAAGTTTAGATAATCCAGGCGAAATATTAAACCGATTGCGAAATCGTGTCAAAAAAGTATTACAGCAAGAAGGAGTAGAAGGAGAGGCCGACGATGGTATGGATATTGCCCTTTATATTGTAGATATGGAAAGCTTGAAACTCGAATATGCGGGTGCTTACAATTCACTTTATATTATTAGAACAAAAAATAATACCGAAGAATTTATTGTGCTCAAAGCCGATAGACAGCCAATATCCATTCATTTGGTCGAAAAAGAATTTACCAACCATAGCGTTCAGTTGCAAAAAGGAGATTGTTTGTATACTTTTAGCGATGGCTTTGTCGATCAATTTGGAGGCGAAAATATGGAAAAATTCAAAATAAAACGCTTTAAAGAAAAATTGCTGTCTATCTATCGATTCCCGATGGATAAGCAATGTGCTATTTTGGATAATACATTAGAAACTTGGCAAGGAGAAAATGAACAAGTGGATGATATTTTAGTGGTAGGAATGAGAATTTGAAAATAATGTTTAGATTAACGAAAAATAAAAATCCAGAGTTTACGCAAGCAATCTTGCTTCGTGAGCAAAAAATAGAGCATAGTATCAATCATTTTCGATTTGGAATATTAGCCTTTTTTATTCTGATGGATTCCATTAGTTTTACTATTTTCAATGGGTTTGATATTAGGTATGTCTCTTTATTTGCGACATCTTTGCTTGTTTTGATGGTGCTTTTTGGAATAGCTAGAAAAGTAATGCAAAAGAAATATCGATTTTGGATGAAGTACATGAGTATTTTCTTCGATTTTTCGATCTTTTTTGTCGGTTCGTTCTTTTTTGTAGATGAAATAAAAAAAATGCTTCCTGTAGATATTTCTCAGTTAGGTATATTTGTAACCATTGTATTTATTTTTTTTAATATGCTTAGTGCTTTGCGTAGTAGCAAAAAAGCAATTTATTTCAGTACAATTGTTTCTTTTATTTTTAATTTAGCGATCCTTTACCAGATGGATATGCATGTATTTATATTGGTGTATACGTCTATTTTTATTGCCATTTCAGGAATACTTAGTTTATGGGTTTCCGATCACATTATCGAAAATGTGTTGAATAATTTGGCTTTAAGGAAAGCAAACTTCTCTATTGAACAAAAAAATGAAGAACTACAAAGCCAAAAAGACAAAATCGACCAATCGAATACACGCATAACCGACAGTATCCGCTATGCTAAACGGATACAAGACGCTATTCTTCCCAATGAAAAAATACTAAACGAAGCTTTATCCGATTATTTTATTTATTTTAATCCGCACGACATTGTTAGTGGCGATTTTTATTGGATGAGGAAAATTGGTAGGAAAATAATAATTGTAGCCGCCGATTGTACAGGGCACGGTGTACCAGGAGCTTTTATGAGTATGCTGGGAATTTCACAACTCAACGAAATTACATCTTTTAATATCGAGAATCAGAAAGAAGTTATTCAGCGAGAACACGCTAAAAATGGAATCTATTACGAATTTATCGAACAAAATTTACATATAGAACTGTCGGCTGCCGAAATTTTGGACAGATTGCGCAACACGATCAAAAAATCGCTCCACCAAACAGGCACTTTCGACGAACAAAAAGATGGCATGGATCTGGCACTGGTTATTTTTGATACACAAAAGAGAACTTTACAGTATGCAGGAGCAAATAATGCATTGTATTATGTACGTAAAAGTAGTGATAATGAACAATACGAATTGAATAAAATTAAAGCCGATCACCAACCAATTGGAATTTATTTAAAAGAAAAAAACTTTACAAACCACGAATTGGAAGTGCATGATGGCGATAGTTTTTATTTATTTTCGGATGGTTATGTCGATCAGTTTGGAGGTAAAAATGGCGAAAAATTTAAAAACAAACGGTTTCGTGAATTATTATTATCTTTTCAAGAAAAAACGATGGCAGAACAGAAAATAATTATTGAAGAAACATTTGAAAAGTGGCAAGCAAATTACAATCAAATAGACGATGTACTCGTTATGGGTATTAGAGTTTAAGGTCTTCGATCTTTTTAAGTTGCACTAGTGTAATAACTTTCATTAGTAATGATTTATTAGAAAAATCAGACTTCGTCTGTTTTAATATTTATTTTTTGATAAATAGTCAATGTAGATCAGTAAGTTACATCTGAAAATATGTAATTATATCAAGCAGTGTAATAAATCGTTAAAACGTAACTATATCGATGAGCAAAAATAATAAAACAGACGAAGTCTGAGCTTACAAAATTGCGTAAGCCACATCAAAAAGGTCGAAGACCTTAATTAATTATGTATCTTTTTTTTATGAAAATTCATATTCTATATTTATTGTTGTTTGTTTGGTCTGTGCAAACTTTTGGGCAGCAAGAAGTGCCTAAAGCACAGGCAGGCGTGATGGATTTGTCCAATTGGTATTTTTCTAAAAAAAATGCATTATCGCTTGATGGCGAATGGGAATTTTATTGGAAAAAAGTATTATCGCCTGAAGATTTTGTATCGCAAAAACAAGATCCCTCGTGCTTGATAAATCTACCCAAAGAATGGAATAATCTATGGATTGATGGCGAAAAAATAGGCGGATTTGGATACGCTACTTATCGATTAAATGTCAAAATTAACCCAAAAGATACCGCACTTGCTTTACGAATCAATCGGATTAATGTAGCTTATAAATTATTCATAAACGGAGAACTACGAGCAGAAGAAGGACGTTTCGGTGTGAACGAGGATGAGGTAAAAGCCATAAATCGAACGCATGTTGTGCCTTTCAAAACAAGAATAATGGATAATGAAATAATACTGCAAGTTGCTAATTATCATCATAATAGGGGAGGAGTACTTACCAGTATAGAAATAGGATCGGTGGCTCAGACGGGTAGACAAGGACAAATGCAGATCATTATAGATTTTTTCTTGTTTGGAGTTTTGCTCATCATGGCTGCCTATCACATTGGTTTGTATTTGTTGCGCCCCAAGGATTTTTCTGCATTATATTTTGCACTGTTCTGTGTCGTTACGGCCGCACATCAAGCGGTGAATGGACAAATGGCTTTCTCTTTTGTCTTTCCTGACGTAAACTGGGAATTGATGCAAACCATCAATTTTTTAGGTAATTATTTACGACTAGCAACTCTCTTGCTGTTTCTATTATCCTTGTTTAAAGACGAATTTTGTACTATTTTCATGAAAATCTTATTGGGTGTTTTATTTGGAATGAGTGCTTTGGTACTTGTTACGCCAGCACCTGTTTACACTAAAACACTCATTGTTTTTTTAGTTCTAGTGGTGATTTCAATCGGATATTTTGTTTATGGATTAACTAAAGCGGTTATAAATAGAAGAGAAGGCGCAGTTAATTTTATTACTGCAACAGGAATATTGATATTATTTGCCATTAATGATTTGCTTTACGATCAGCACATTATCAATACTGGATTCTTTTTACCCATTGGGTTGTTTATTTTTATCTTTTTTCAATCATTTATTTTATCTGCTCGCTTTTCAAAAGCATTTAATGATGCCGAATCCATGACGGTTGAATTAAATTTCATAAATAAAAATCTAGAAAAAATTGTCGAAGAAAGATTGGAGGAAGTTGAAACGCAAAAAATGCAGCTCATGGAAACCAATGAAGAACTCCGACAACAAAAAGAAGAAATCCAATCCATTGCCGACCACTTGGGCGAAGCAAATACACAAATAACCACACAAAGAGATGAAATACAAGAAAGTCATAAACAAATAAAAAATAGTATTCAGTATGCAAAGCGTATTCAGAGCGCAATGCTGCCTGTAAATGAACGTTTTGAAGAATATTTTGACCAATATTTTATCTTTTTCAGACCACGAGATATTGTTAGTGGCGATTTTTATTGGATGAAAAAAATTGATAATTATTTGATACTTGTCGTAGCCGATAGTACTGGACATGGAGTTCCTGGGGCTTTAATTAGCATGTTGGGTATATCGTTGTTGAACGATATTGTTGGCAAAAAAGGAGTAACCAAGGCTAACGAGGTACTAGAGGTTTTGCGTGAACAAATTAAAATAGCCCTAAACCAAACAGGAGTATCGCGCGAACAAAAAGAAGGAATGGACTTGGCATTATGTGCTATTGACTTGAATACACACGAAATGCAGTATGCAGGTGCGAATAATCCTTTATTTTTATTCAAAAAAACAGAAAAAGCAGAAGTGCCCGAACTAATTCATATAAAACCAAATACACAGCCCATTTCAGTATACAGAAAAGAAACACCATTTACCAATCATGTGATACAATTGACGAAAGGAGACACCATTTATTTATTTACGGATGGATATACCGATCAATTTGGACATGAAAGAAAAGAAAAATATAAAACAAAACGGTTTAAAGAACTATTAGAAAATATACAAAAGAAAGAGTTGTCTGAACAAAAACAAATTGTTGAAACCGAATTTGATGAATGGAAAGGACAAGAAAAACAAATTGATGATGTATTGGTATTAGGAATCCTGATTTAAGATTTTCTATCTGAATCATGTTTTTTGATTCTTTATATTTTTAACTATTTAAGCACCTATAAAAAAATAATTGTATATTTATTTTTCGATAAATTGCTGAATGTAATAGCTTTGCACAAGTGCGTAAGCAACATTAAATAGAAGAAGTACTTAGAAAATCAATTATTTAGGGAATAAAATAATGACTCTATTTTTGGATAATAATCAAATAAAAAAAAACTTACTTTTATTCATTGTGAGCTTTTTTGCTTTGGGCTTGAGTGCGCAAGACAGTATTTATTATGTGGATTATATTGCAGAAAGAGAATGGAATAATTATTTATTTGTAATAGAAGACACTGCCAATCAGTGGAATATTAACGATGTTAGGAACAAGAAATTTATCGCCTTTAACGCAGATAATAAATTAAATGAAAAAAGTGCATATTGGGCGAAATTATCTATTAGGAATAATTCCAATAGAGAACTCTCCAAAATACTAATTATTGGAAAAAAAAGACATGCCGACTTTTCTGAAATGTATCTTTATATAGGAGATAGCCTCATAAAATACGTGCAATCAGGATATTTTGTGGCAGGAAAACAAAAAGAAATAGCCGAAGAACTTGGAAGTAAATTTCAATTAGAATTGTTGCCAAATACCGATTATGACGTGTATTTATATATCCGAAATATCTCGAAATTTAAACCAGATTTTAGATTGTCTTTTATTCAGCCTAAATTATTTTATCAACAAATCTCGCAACGAAATCTTCTTTACGGTATTGTTTTAGGTGTTTTGTGGATAATGCTTTTTTATAATTTATTAGTTTATGTGTATAGTTATGACATGATTTATGTGTTTTATTCAATATACGTACTCGGAATGGTTTTTAATATTTCTACCGAAAGAGGACTTTTCATAGAATACATTATTCCTGATTTTCCTTCTATCAATCCCTATATTTTTATTCTTGCAACAGGTATTGCACTTACTGCTTATTTTCAATTTGTGCGTTTATTTTTAGATACAAAAGAAAAAATGCCCATTTGGAATAAAATTATTTTATGGATAATATACGGAACAATTACTATAACTGCTGTTTTATTAATGATTATTCTTTTAAATTTTAATCTTCCATTAGTCATTAGTGTAAGCAATGGAATCAATTTGATTTCCTTATTATTTGGATTTGTATTTTTGATTTACCTGTCTAAATTCCGAAATAAATTAGCTTTATTTTTTATGATTGGAACAATATTTCTTGTCGTAGGATCGATTACTTCCATCGTATTATTATTGCTTAAAATCGAACTAGGTATCGAGTCTCAGCATTTTATGAATATTGGAGTTATCGGGCAGATTTTATTCTTTTCGTTAGGTTTGGGCTTTAAAATAAGAGTGTTGGAAGAAGAACAAATAAAAGTGCAAGATGAACTTATTGTGCAATTAATGCAAAATGAAGAATTAAAAGAGAAAGTAAACCGAGAACTGGAAGTCAAAGTGAAAGAACGAACACTTGAGCTGGAAGCCAAAAAAGAAATACTGGAAATAACTAACCGAAAAATAACGGATAGCATCAACTCTGCTCGACGAATACAGGCAGCAATGTTGCCTAATGAAAAAAACTTTAAAAAATGTTTCGATCAACATTTTATCTTTTTTAAACCAAGAGATATTGTTAGTGGCGACTTCTATTGGATCAAAAAAGTGGAAAATCATATTGTTGTTGTCGCTGCTGATAGTACAGGGCATGGAGTTCCTGGGGCTTTAATTAGCATGTTGGGTATATCGTTGTTGAACGATATTGTAGGGAAAAGTGGAATAATAAAAGCAAGCGAAGTGCTGGAAACACTTAGAAATGAAGTGAAAATATCCTTAAAACAAAATGGAACTTCTGGCGAACAAAAAGAAGGAATGGACATGGCATTTTGTGCGATTAATCTGGACACGAAAAAAATGCAGTACGCTGGAGCCAATCGTCCGCTTTTGTTGATACGAAACAATACCGACGAACTGATACACATAAAACCAAACTCACAACCAGTGAGTATTTATCGAAAAGAAGTCCCGTTTGTTAATCACGAATTGCAGTTGCTGGAAGGCGATGTGCTTTATTTCTTTTCGGATGGATATGCCGATCAATTTGGAGGCAAACGGAAAGAAAAATTTAAAACTAAACGCCTGAAAGAACTATTTCTAACAAATCATAAAAAAAACATGAGTGAGCAAAAACAATTATTGGAAAAGAAATTTGAACAATGGAAAGGTTCTAATGGACAAATTGATGATGTATTAGTCATGGGAATTAGAATTTAGTGAAGTCAAAATAAGAACAAAAAATAGATGGAAAAATAAAAAATAAATACTTGACCAGTTAAATAAAATTATTTATATTAGTGGAGAAAAATAAAGGATTTTTTTCTGTCTCAAAATTGAAACTATGAACAAAGACGTAATACAAAAAATATATTCTGAGCTTGAAAATGACAATCTTTGTTTTATCTATCAGGGAAGTTTTACGAATAAAATTATTACTACGGCTACCAATTTGATCAAACGAGGAGTTGTGGATGGAGAAGGTTTCGATAAATTGAGAAATCGTTTATCTTTTTTGATGGTAGAAAGTTTTCAGAATATTGTTAGATATGGAGAAGATAAAGTTCCACAAAACGAACAAGAAGAAGATTTAATTAAAGAAATATTCATTACCCGTAACCTTGGAAATTGCTATTATATTATTTCTGGAAATTTAATAAAAAATGAAAACGTTGAATTTGTTCGTAGTAAGCTTGAACAAATCAACCAATTGGGTATTGATGAATTGAAAGAGCTTTATTTAGTAGAGCTAACAAATCGGAGATTTACGCCCAAAGGCGGCGCAGGCTTAGGTTTTATTGAAATGGCACGTAAAACAAAACAAAAATTAGATTATGAATTTACAAAAATTGACGATGACCATTCATTTTTCTTCTTACAAATAAAGCTTACAGGAAAAAATAAAGACCCTGAAGTAGAAGATAATCAGATTAGTGTCAATCAATCAAAATTATTAAAAACAGTATTGATCGGGCAACAAATAATTATGCTTTATAAAGGAAATTTCTCAAACGATGCAATTGGTCCTGTATTAACCTTGGTCAATAACAATTTGAGAAACCTGGAAATGCGAATGCAAAAAATAATATTTCATCTAATGGTTGAAATATTACAGAATATAAGTAAGCATGCCTATAAAAAAGATGAAAAACGAGAAGGATTATTTACTATTAGTAAACAAAAAAATCATTTTTATATAGGAACAGGTAATCTAATTGAAAATTCTAAAATAGAAATATTGACTAAAAAGCTGACAGACTTAAATCGGTTATCTAAAGAGGAGAAAGATGATTCATATCGGAAAACGCTTATTGATGGAGCAAAAGTTAGTTTAACAAATGATAGTGCAGGTTTAGGTTTGATTGATATTGCGAGAGAAAGTCCCGAGCCTTTAGAATTTGATTTTGTTAAAATTAATGAGCAAATTTCATTCTTTACTTTAAAAGTTAAATTGTAATATGCTGTTACCCATACATTGGAAAATAACCCCCAAAACGCCAGAAATTATTTTAGATGCACAAGAAGGTGTTTTTAGAATAGAAGGACGCTCTTTGAGCGAAAATCCAAGACTTTTTTATGAGCCAATTATTAATTGGTTCAAAGAATATAAAAAAAATGCAAATGAAAAAACAGAGTTTGCTGTCAAATTAGAATACATTAATTCGTCATCTACACGAGTTTTCTTGCAAATATTAAACTTATTGCAAGATATTGAAAATCTTCATGTTATTTGGTTTTATGATAAAGAAGATGAAGAAATGCTCGAAAAAGGAGAAGAAGTAATGGACCTCGTAGACATCTCTTATACTTTAGAATCTTTTTAATGCTAGAATCAATCCTTATAGAAGAAACAGACTACACACCAAAAGTTATTTTTGATAATGAAGCAGGTATAATGTCTTTGTCTGGAAAGTCGATGCCTGAAGATGCACTTGACTTTTATCAGCCATTGATTGATTGGATAGATATATACACAACAAAACA
>JAOZTL010000054.1 GCA_029942205.1 Bacteroidales bacterium
ATAATACCAATTCAACACCGAAACACCCGAAATAAATTCAAAATATTTTTTTGTTTTACAATCTTCAATTTTTCAGCATAGCCATAGCTACGGTTAAAATTTTAAGTGCAGTAAAACGGAAAAAGATAACCGATTTATCGGGTGTTTTGGTGTTGAATTGGTATAAGTATTCGATTAATAAAAACATTCGAGCATCCGTAAGACATCGAATCGTCTTGATGCATCGGTATTTCTCATAATCAATAATTTATTAAGAAATAAATAAAAACTTAATTTTGTTCATACCTTAACTGAAAAATAATTAATTTTGCAACAATACTTAAGCAACATCAACTAGGTCGAAGACCTAATCGGGTAAGTATAATAATTTTATATTAATACGTAAGAAATATCAACTAGGTCGAAGACCTTAAAAACAATACATTATGTTTTCAGGAATAGTAGAAGAAACGGCGATTGTACGCCACTTAGAGAAAGATCAAAAGAATTTGCACATCACGCTTGAATGCACATTCGTAAACGAGCTAAAAATAGACCAAAGCGTATCGCACAATGGCGTATGCCTTACTGTGGTGAAACTAACCGACACCACTTACACCGTTACGGCGATACAAGAAACGCTCATTAAATCCAATTTGGGCTTATTACAGATCGACGATAAAGTAAATATCGAGCGTAGCATGAAACCAGACAGCCTCCTAGACGGGCACATCGTGCAAGGGCATGTAGACCAAACAGCCATTTGCGAAGCCGTTACCGAGGCGGATGGTAGTTGGTATTACACGTTTAGCTACGACTCTTCTTTGGGCAATATCACGGTCGAAAAAGGGTCGGTATCCGTCAATGGCGTTAGCCTTACGGTAGTCAATTCGCAAGACGAAAGCTTTCAAGTAGCCATTATTCCTTATACGTATGATCTCACTAACTTTCACACCTTTAAGGCAGGCACGGTCATTAATTTGGAGTTTGATATTATCGGAAAATACATCACCAAAATCGTTAAACAACAATTAGCTGCCAATAAATAAGATCTTCGCCTTTTTTTTGATGTTGCTCACGCACTCGTGGAAAAAAACGGTTATAATCAGTAGTTTGTCGAAAAATAATTAGACTTTTTAATTTTGTTCACCTTCTTAAGGTTTGCAGTAGAGTAATAAGCACCTATGAAAAATTGATTATACTATTTTTTGCACAGTTGCGTAAGTAACATCAAAAGGTAGAAGCCCTAAAACAAAAGAAGCTCGGAGACCGTCGTCCCCGAGCTTTTGTCATGCAATTGACAAAATAGTTACTAGATTACTTATCTACAGCTATTTTTTCTTCATCCAAACTCGAAATATCTAAAATAAATCCTTCCATTCCGATTATTTCGGTGCCATCATAAACTGGATTTGCCGAAAGAATATGTTTTCCTATCGAGCCATCTTTGCAGCGTCGGCGTGCAACTTCACTCGTTATTGTTTCACCTATTTCTGTTACTTGTTTGAATATTTCGTCTAAACGAACCAAATCTTCTTTGCTACGACTCATCGAATAATGTTTACCCATGATGTTGTCTTTGTTTTCGCATTTATACATTTTCAACCAAGCATCATTCAATTCTTCGTAATATCCGCCTTTGTTTAGGCGATAATACCCTGCATTGCTATTACGGATGGTGTACGACATTGGACGTTTCATTGAATCCAAATCTTCGATGTCGATAATAAATCCTTCGACTCCGATAATTTCGCCTGCTTGAAATGTTGGGTTCATTGACAAAATATGGCGACCTATCGATCCGTCTTTACATTTACGTACGACAGGTATTCCAATGACTGTCTCGCCTCCCATTACTCGTTTAAATATGCTATTTAATTCCTGAATGTCATCTTCTGTTCGTGTAAATGAATAATGTTTACCAACAACATTTTTCAAATCTACGCATTTATACATTTTTAACCATGCAGCATTCACGTCCAAAAATTTACCTCGAGCATCTAATCGATAATATCCTGCGATACTCTTATCCACTGCTCTTTGCATGTGGCGACGGTGTTCTTCTTTAGGGTCAATATCTACTTCTTCCCAGCCAGTAATCATGGCTGCTAGACTGGCTATAGGCTCGTCGCTGGTAGATATTAAATAAACGTGTGCTATTACAAAAGCAATTAATCCGAAAGCAAAAAGTGTATGGATATAAGCCATTACTTCCAAACTACCGATCATTAAATCGCCATAAAACATGTAAATAAAACCCGAAATAACTTGAATAGGAATAATAAACACTTTGAAACCCAAGTAAGTCAATCGCTGTAATGGATTGAATTTATCGTAAGAAGTTTTCTTCGTTGGGTGAGGTGCTCCTTTAAAAATTCCTGAAATATAATATTCAAATTGGGCTTTCAGTAGCTTGGTGGATGGAATGTATTGTTTCCATGCTCCTACCGAAAAATGCCAAAATATGGTGAATATAATTAATACAGCAAACGACCAAGCTGCAATATCATGCAAACGTACAGCTTCGGCATAGCCAAATAAGTTGTAAGAGCTATGAATTTCAAAACCTGTAAGGGTCAATAAACCAATAAGTAGTACTTGCATCCAGTGCCAAAATCGCTCAAAACGCTTATAAATATATGTTCTTTTTTTCATTATATTTTATTTTATGAACTCAACATTTGTTGAGCTTTTTTTTGTTTTATACCCGACAATATTTTTCATCTTATTGTCCTACAATGGAAAAGTCTTTAAGGTCTTCTATCTTTTTAATGTTGCTTACGCAATTCTGTAAATCTATTATGCAATGAAATACATAATTACTAATGGGTGGCTAATTTTATCCACTCATTAATTTATTCAATCTACGATCAATCACAAGCAATACAATCCTTCTTGATGTAGCGTATCAAGCCATGAATAGCAACTCCAGATAAAGATAATAGAACCATCAATATTCCTAGAATATCTACGGTAGCACTAAAGTCTCGTCCTGGCATATAGAAACCGTCTACATTGGCGAGCAATCCATCACGTGAATGACACTCGATACAAGTCAATGATTCTCCCGAAGGCGATACCATGTGATTGATTGGCCAGTACATTTCGGTACTAATAAACGAATATTCGCCACTGAATGGTAGATTCGATTCTTTCATACCTGCTGCGGATGCCCAAACCCAGTTGAAACCTTCGCCGTAAGCGGTACTATCGTGCCCGTATACGTGTGGTGTGATCAACATTTTATTCACGGGATCAATAATTTGTTTTCCTCGGTGTACTTTCACGGGAATTATTTTCGAGTCGGCATCATTGTACTCTCCCAAAAGGGTATTTATTTGTAGCACGGCAGTCGTGTCTTCGATAAGGTCTCCTGCCATGTAGTGTTCTGCTTTCCCATTAAACCAAACATATTCTGGTTTTACGTGCGTTGCCCATTCAAATGATCCTTTGGCACTTTTATAAACGACCATTCCTGTGCTGTCTTTTTCTAAGATAGCTTCACCGTTTTCGTCTAAACGCCCAGTCGTAGACCAGTCCCAATTCATTTTGGTAGGTACACCTTTGGCATATTCGGGAATATGGCATGTTTGGCAAGCTACTTTTTCGGTATGCTTGTTTAGTGTATTATTGACGTGAGGTGCATCGGTGTGGCATTTCTGGCAGCTCATTCTGTCTTTATTTGCGCTCGAAACACTGTATACTTTGCCTTCCATATTGTGCTGGTTGGTTTCGTGGCAATCGACACAACTCATGTTGTTGCCTGCTTGATCCATGTGTACGTCCATGTTTTTATCGGCGTGATATAAATCGCTGGAAAGGTCTCCGTGCTTTACGTTATCGCCACCGCCACCATAAAAGTGGCATTTACCACAATTATCAACCGTAGGTGTACCAACGTTTTGAGCAACATAGCCTAGTTTTACTGGGAAATGCACTTTCCCGTTTGATTTAATTTTCTTATCCAAAGGCATACCTGAGCCTAATGGATCTTTTTTGTACGATCCTGTATTGTCATGACACACAATACAATCGACGTTTTTGGCTTCTCCAAAATCGAATGTATTGTCTTTCCAGCCGTAGCCTGCATGGCAACTGGTACATTTCCATGTATTCGAGGTAATGGAAATACAAAAGTTATTGATTGCATCTTTTTTACCAAACATGACGGTATCGCCATTGGCACGAACGGTTTCTCTGTCCCAGTTCCAGTGAGACGAAGACATTACTTCGTGATGCCGCTCGTTATGGCAACTAATACATGCTTCGGTTACTTGCGAGGCTTCTGTAAATTCTTGCTGTAAAATCTCAAATTGGCTGTGATCGACACGATTCGTTAAACTATCCTTCTGGAAGTTTATTATTTCTATTTCACCTGAAGCATTATTCTCGACGATCTCTTTATCTATCGAAAGAATAATCAACCAAGGCAAAACGATTGCTGTGAGCGATAAAATAAAGCTAACAATCTTTCTGTACTTTCTGTTTTGCATAATTAATTATTTAAAAATCAATGAACTAATTTAATAATTAGATCAATTATTGATGACGTACTTATTCATTTATTAAAATACAAAGGTATTAATAAATAAGCATTCTACGATTTTTCTTTATTTAACGAAACATGTCAAACTACTAACTAACTGGATTTTACAGATACAATGTTTCATAACAGTTGAACAAGCATTTTTTCTGTAAGTTTCCAAAATTAATGAGTTAAAAAATAACAAATTCGGGTTTTGTCAAAAATAATCAATCTCTCAAATACTACTTCTTGCATGATGTTGTTTTTGTTTGATTATGCTATTAATTGACTCAAGGTCTTTGACCTTTTTAATGTTGTTTACGCATATTTGCGATTTTCACTATAATAAGTAAACATATAAAATTCTTGTATGAGTACTTATTTGTTCTACGATGTTTGATTGTATGTTTTGTATTCTGTTGCACCATCATCAAAACATTTTTGTTTGTTTTTGTTACCTGGGCTAGAACAGCTTCCGTACCAAAATACCAACCAACTAATTCCTGCTACTGCTATCAATGACCATCTAAAGGCAAGAAAACAGTTACAACTCATCCCTAACATTCCTAATACGAAACCAAGTGCTAGTAGAGATATAAATACGACAAATCCTATTACTCCAAATATAATTGCTCCTTTTAATACTATCCGTTGCATGACGTTTGTTTTTAAAGTTAATACTAAGGTCTACTACCTTTTATAATTTAATACTCAAGTACTTATCGAATGATTAAGCTGCTTGGTATTTATGTTCGAGTGTTTCCACTTCTAATTGTTTTATTACTATTTTTCCAAAACTGCTTTTGTACCAAAGTACAAATCCAAATGTACTTACTACTCCTATTACCGACCATCTAAAGATGGAGAAAAAATCATTGGATACACCGAATGAGCTTAATACAAAGCCGCTTACTAATAAGGTGATGAATGTTATAAATCCGATTACTCCTAATATGATTGATCCGTTTAAAATTGCTTTTTGCATGACGTTTGTTTTTTAAATTGTAAATACTTAAGGTCTTCGACCTTTTTATGTTGCTCACGCACTAGTGGAAATACTGTCTTAATCAATGATTTATCAAGAAATAATTATCAACTTAATTTTGTTCACGTACTTACTAGTGTTTGTTGATGAGAGTGTAAATAAATTTAAGCTGCTTGGTATTTGTGTTCAGCTGCAACTACGTCTAGTTGTTTCACTATTGTTTTACCAAAACTGCTTTTGTACCAAAGTACAAATCCAAATGTACTTACTACTCCTATTACCGACCATCTGAAGATGGAGAAAAAATCATTGGATACACCGAATGAGCTTAAAACAAAGCCGCTTATCAATAAAGTGATGAATGTTGCAAATCCGATTACTCCTAATATGATTGATCCATTTAAAATTGCTTTTTGCATGACGTTTGTTTTTTAAATTGTGAATATTTTGTTTTGTTTATTTTTGAATATTAAAGTTTGTGCTAAATCACAATTGAATTTTCAATAATCTCAAAAAAAACAGTGAAAATTAATCTTAAATCTACTTTTTTTTGCTTATTTTGTGATGAAAAAGAACGCTTTTTTTTTCCTTAATCGTTTAATACAAAGATAAATTACAAAAGCTTTGTACGCAAGAAAATGGCTGTGCGATTGATTAATAAAAAACAATCGTTTACATCACAGTTATTTATGCGCAAGTTCTGGTTTTTATATGTTGCATGTTTATTCAAAAAGATGCTTTCGCATTGTTTTTATACTTACATTTGTCGAACATTGAAACTTTTTATTTTAATAATCAAAAACTTATGAATTATTACTGTAAAGACTAAAAAATAAATAAATGGAAATATTGTTCTCATAAAAATAGCTTTTTGCACTCATTTCATGTTCGATTATTTCACAAAAAAATGATTGCCGAACGTCAATAAATCGAATAGTACGTAATTAATACAGAAAATATGTTTGAAAATCAAGAATGTTTATATTGCCCATTCAAATCGACCGCCGCCAAAACTCTAAATAGTGAAGAATTAAGCACTTTAGGTGCAAACTGTGCACAAGCATCGTTCAAAAAAGGAGATACCATTTTTAAAGAAGGTGTATTTACCTCCAACATTGTGTACTTAAAAGAAGGAATAGTAAAACTACACATCGATGGACCAAGCAACGAACAAATCATAAAAATAGCCCGAGGTCCTTCTTATTTGGGTATTCCTACTACTTTGGATCAAAAATACAATCAATATTCGGCTACTGCCATTGAGAAGGTGCATGCGTGTTTTATCGATATTCACACATTTAAGCAGTTTGTACACGAAAATGGTAAATTTGCCTACGAAATCATTATCGAGCTGTGCAAGAATGAAGTAAACCTATTCAATAAGTGTGTGAATCGGGTTCAAAAGAATATTCGTGGACGGGTGGCGGATGCCTTGCTGTTTTTTGCCGACGAGATTTATAAATGCGATAAGTATTTGCTTCCGATTACCCGTACCGATTTTGGTAACTTTGTGGCTTCGACACGTGAAACGGTCAGTAGGATACTTACCGAGTTTAGTTCTGATGAAATTATCTACCTGAAAGGAAAAAATATTAAAATATTAGACCGAAAACGATTAATTATCATTAGTAAAACAGGCTAAGGTCTTTGATCTTTTTTGATATTGCTCACGCACTGGTGCGAAAACTATAACAATCAATGATTTATCAAAAAATAAATTTTATTTTATATTTTTAAGGTGAAAGATCTTAATGCAGGCTTCGTCTGTTTTGATATTTATTTTCGGACATTTCTTGATAAATTGTCAATGTAAATCAGTAATTTACGACTAAATACATACAATTATATCAAGTAGTGTCTATATCGATGAGCAAAAATAATTAAAACAGACGAAGCCTGAATGTGATTAGTTTGGAACTTTTTTTGTTACCTTTAAGCAATGAATATTTCAATTATGAAGCATTTTTTTATCCCCTTTCTTCTTCTTATCGTGCTTTCGTCGTGCAACGAAAAGCGTGAAATGCCTCTTGTACGGCAGGGAATAATTGATCTTTCGGACTGGGATTTTGTTACGAACAAAACGATTGTGCTTAATGGCGAATGGGAGTTTTATTGGAACACATTCCTTTCCGAAACGCAAGCAGCGGATCTGCCCCAGGCAGAATGGATTCTTGTTCCGAATGGCTGGTCGTCGAGCAAACAAACAACGAACTATCCTGTCTACGGCTATGGTAGCTATCGACTAAAAGTAAAACTGCCTCACAAGGAGCAAACGTACAAACTAAAAATATCGCTTATTCATTCTGCTACTAAGATCTGGGTTAATGGCAAACTTTATTATACCGCAGGGCAAATAGGAACAAGCAGAGAGAACTCGATCCCTGCCACTATTAATAGTTTTCGTTTTTTTTCATATAATTTAGAGTCTGTAAATGATGAATTGGAGATAATTGTTGAGGTTTCAAACTTCTCGTCGGGTGCAAAGTATGCTGGAATCTCCCAGAAAATAGAGTTGGGTGAGTCTAAAAGTTTTCTATACCAACTAGCCCAACAAAAACTAATAGAAGCTATTATTATAGGCTTTTTCATTATTATTAGTATATACCACTTTTTGTTATTCTTTTTCAGGCGCAACGAGTACTCTACCCTCGCTTTTGCTATATTATCTTCTGTTGCGGCTGTACGCTCATTATATACTAGTGAGTTGCTATCGTGGATGTTCAACTATAGCTATGAGCTTGGCTGGAAATTGGTGTATTGGCCCATTAGTGTTTACCCTATTTTGATGTATTTGTTTTTTCGCTTTTTGTTTCCCCGCGAGGTTCATCGGGTAGTTGGCTATATTATAGGAACTATTTCTACTTTATCTTTTATCAGTATAAGTATATTTAATTCCTTTATTATCAGCCATAGCGACATGTATATTGGTGGTTTTGTGCTCCTTTCTTTGATCTATTTTTTATTGGTTGTTGGGTTTGCTACATGGAACAAACGCCAAGGTGCGATTTGGGCTTTTCTTGGTTTATTGGCATTCCTTGCTGGTATTGTCAATGATTATTTGTCTTCGCTAAAAATAATCGAATCCACATTTATGGCTCACTACGGTATGGCTTTGTACCTTATTTTTCAAGCAATAAACTTAGCCGATCGATTTTCTTTTGCATTCAAACAGAATGTACTGCTTAGTAATGAGCTCAATTATAAAAATAAAAACCTCGAAAATATCGTACAGGAACGAACCAAGAAAATCACCTTGCAGAAACAAGATATTTTGGAAAAAAATGAAGAATTGAATGTACAACACGACATTCTCGAATCGAGAAATACCGAAATAGAGCAAATCAATGAAGAACTAAATACCATAAATACAAGCATTAGCCAACAAAATGAGCTACTCGAAATGCAACACAAGTCCATCAATTCAAGTATACGGTATGCTAAAACGATTCAGCAAGCCATTTTTCCCGAAGACGAATTGTTACGACAATTGTTCACCAATTATTTTTTGATTTATCTCCCAAAAGACATCGTTTCGGGCGATTTCTATTGGCTTACACTTATTCCTGCTAACGAGCAGTTTTCGTTTCGTACACTTGCCGTAGTGGCAGACAGTACGGGGCATGGTGTGCCAGGAGCTTTCATGTCGCTCATTGGTAGCCGATTGCTCGACGAGATAGTGCACCAACGCAATATTCATGACCCAAAAGAGATTTTGAATCAATTAAACATAGGCATCAGAAGCGCATTGAAACAGAACAATTCGTCCAATACGGATGGTATGGATATGGTCATTTGCTTAATAGAAAAGAATACAAGCGAAGAAATTCAAGTTACTTTCTCGGGAGCTAAAAGCCCGCTGATTTATTTCTCGCAACAAACCAACGAGATTCTCCGAATCAAAGGCAGTCGCAAGTATTTGGGGGGCGATAAGTATTGGCAAAAAGGACAGTTTGAGGATGAAGTGATACACTTGCAGGTTGGCGACATTTTGTACTTGACTACGGATGGCTATATCGATCAAAATGCAGTGGACAGACGGCGAATAGGTACTCCTAGGATGCTGAAACTCCTAAAAGAAATAAAAAATGAACGCATGGAGGAACAAAAAGATCGGTTGAGCCGCCTTCTAAACAAATATCTTGACGGAACTTCGCAACGAGATGATATTACCATCCTGGGTATTCGACTATAAGGTCTTTTATCCATAAAAAAAGCCGCTTGGAGTTCTCCAGCGGCTTTTTTCATTCTACAAGTACTTTGATTATTTACTGATTAAATAATTGTTGTATTTGGCTTGCGATACATCTTCCCAAATAGCTTTCCCTACTAGGCTGTAATGTTTCAAATTGGCAAACAAATCACCTGCCTTCACTGCACGCTGGAGCGTATTTAGCTCACGCAAAGCAACGGCAGATCGTTCGTCAAGCAAACTTTGGTTTAATTGACTGGTTAGTGTCGCTAGCTCTTTCAAATCGGCATTGGTAATGCTTACTTTCTTCAGCATTGCCAATTGGCTAGTGGCTGCAACTTGCATGTTGCCGACCTTCTCTAGCAGTTTGCGAGGCGAACTGTTGTAATACTTCCTACCATCAAAGCTGCGATACTCCCAACTGGACGGCGAATACTTGGTCTGAATGCGGTGTAAAATATGACGCATCTTCTTTTTCAGTTTGGCTGTGGTAGTGTTGCGGATCTCGATCTGCTCCTCTACTGCCGTCCGATAACGAATATCGTCGCGCATGCCTGCATACTCCTGGGTTATTAACTCGAAAGCGTCTATATCGCTTTCATTAACTTGAAACGTCAAAAATTCTTCCGAATCACGTTTCATAAACGATGCCATTTCTTGGCATTTTTGTACTAGTTCACCTTGTGACATTCGTACACTTTTAAATTGTTGATGCATTATAGTAAAATATTTAGTTGTAATTACCAATACGATAATCTGCTGCAAATATAAATGTGTTTATTTGAATTTCCAAATATTTTTTAATAATTTTTTCAAAAAAGATCATTTAATATGAAAATTATAGCGTGCTATATGCTTTTTTGTTACTGAAAAACAAGTCTTAATGCATTGATTCTGTGCAATTTAATGCATGGACTTTGTTTTTTAATTGGATAAGAAAAAAAAACTAAAAAAAAATGCTTTTTTTTTAGTTTTTAGTCGTTTTTAGCGTCTAAAAACACGTTTTTTTTGCTAAAAAATTCACTTTAAATGCTCTAATTCTGCGTTTTTTTGGTTTTAATTGTTCCTTGGAGAGCTTTTGACTAAGATTTTTGAGTTTTTTGATGTTAT
>JAOZTL010000055.1 GCA_029942205.1 Bacteroidales bacterium
GATGCGGGGGTGCGGTTTCAATAAAAGATGATTGGTGGATTCTTCAAATGAAAAATAAGTTCCAATCTTATCCTGTATTCGGCGTTTTTGGGCTGGTGTGAGCATGTTATAAGTTAAGTAAATGGTCTTCTGACCTTAGTTTTTCTCAAATATACAGTTTTTTTGAAGAACAACCATAAAAAATAAATATTTATTACTTATCAATATGGCTAGTGATTACAGAAAAACTCAACGAACTATTGCATAACAATAGTCCAAAATAATAAAACAGACAAAGTCTGTATTTTCACAAAAACACAAAAAATTGTTCTGCTTACAAAACAAAAAAAGCGTTTTTTATTCTGTATAGAAAACAATAATCGTCTTTTTTATTCTATTGACAGAACAAAAACAGAAAAATAGTTTGAATTTCTACTAGCTATTTTAAAATTCAATTAACATAACAGATTTTTTCTCAAAAGATAGAATCTTATCGCTTTTTTTTTATATTTGTCGCTTCAAAAAGTCTTCGTTCTTTTTGATGTTGCATACACTCTGGTGCAAAAACGATTACAATCAATAACTTATCGAAAAA
The DNA here is from genome assembly GCA_029942205.1 of Bacteroidales bacterium. Taxonomy (GTDB): domain Bacteria; phylum Bacteroidota; class Bacteroidia; order Bacteroidales; family JAOZTL01; genus JAOZTL01. The sequence goes on from JAOZTL010000055.1 coordinate 575, forward strand.
TAAATATACGATTAATTTTGTCCACTCATTTAAGAACATGAAAATATTATTGATTTATAATAAAAAAACGGCTCACAAAATTTCAGAAAAGAAACTGGATCAAGTACTTGATCTGCTACAAAAAGCCAATATTGATTACGATATTCAGTTTACAAAATACTCTCGTCATGCAATTGAGATCGTGGCGCAAGCCGATTTTGCCAATTACGACGGTATTATTGCTGCTGGTGGCGATGGCACTTTGTTTGAAATCATCAACGGATATTTTCAAAATACCTCGCCACGTCGCCCTCCTATCGGAATTATCCCCGTAGGCACTGGCAATGCGTTTGCTCGAGACATCGGATTCACCAAGCCCGATCTGAAAAAAGCCGTTGCAATTATCCAAAACCAAAAAATACGCAAAATTGATGTCGGGCAATTTACCACAAAAGGAAAAACATGCTATTACTTGAATATTCTTGGGATGGGATTTGTAACCGACGTAACCGAAACTGCTTTGCATTTCAAAATCTTTGGTAATTTTGCTTACACCATTGGCGTTTTTCACCGCTTGCTGTCCTTGAAAAGCGACAAGCTGTATATCGAAATCGATGGTGAAAACTACGAATACGATCAGCACATGGTGGAAGTATCCAACTCTCGCTACACCGCAAACTACCTGATGGCACCCAACGCTAGCCTCGATGATGGTTTGCTGGATCTTACGATTGCAAAAAAAATGTCTCGCCTACGGTTACTGAAGCTTTTTTCGTTAATCTTCAAAGGTGAGCATATTTTTGCCGATGAAGTAGAAACTTTTCAAGCCAAAAACATAAAAATACGCTACGACAGTATCCGCAAAACATCGCCCGATGGCGAACTCGAAGGCGAAACGCCCATCGAAATAACTTGTTTGCCACAAGCTGTCGAAATGTTTATTTTGTAAGGTCTTCGATCTTTTTATGTTGCTTACACACGAGTGCAAAAGTTCTATTAATCAATGATTTATGCAAATATAATTTCCAACTTAATTTTATCTACTTATTCAAAAAAATCGTAAGATTTTATTCTTTCGACTATTTACTTTTCACTTTTTACTATTCACTTTTTACTTTTTACTTTTTACTTTTTACTTTTTACTCAAAACAAATTATGAAATATTTATACGCCGCTTATGTCTGGATTTTTGGCGTTGCTGTTTTTATGATTATCGCCACCATTTCGATTATCGGAATTGTTGTTACTTCGCCCAGAATATTTTCCCCAGTATTCAAGTTTCTGCTCCGTATACTCATCAAATTGATGTTTATTCGAGTCGAAATAACGGGTAAAGAAAAATACGATAAAACAAAAACGTATCTCATCATGCCCAATCATGTGAGCTTTATGGATGCCGTATTTTTGTCGGCATACTTACCTAGCCACACCATTGCGATAGAAGAAAAATCGCATTTCAAATGGCCATTTTATGGCTGGCTCACGTTCTTGCACGGCAATGTCCCGATTAATCGTACCAGCATCATTGGATCTAAAAAAAGCTTTGAATTGGGTCTCAAAAAACTCGAAAGTGGAATCAATCTAATTATTTTTCCTGAAGGAGGACGTACCGTAAATGGAAAAATGCGCCCGTTTAAGAAACTTCCTTTCATGATGGCACAACAATCTACCAAAGACATTATGCCTATCGGGATGGAGGGAATCTATGAGATGAACAACAAGAATTCGTATTTAATAAAGCCAATCAAGATTCGGTTTAGCTTTGGCGATCCAATACCAAATGCAACTGTAATTGCACTCGAAAACGAGGAATTGGTTAGCACCACAAGAAGTCGCATACTCGAAATGCTTGACGAAGGAGAGGCGTAATCTTTAAAATTTTTATACTTCAATAAACAACACAAATAACACGGAGTGATTGGTGTTGCTTACGTAATCCTGTAAACTACAAGATACAGGATTGCGTAAGCAACATCAAATAACACGAAGTGCCTATTCTTCTACTTTCAAAATAACTTTCATTATTTCTTCGCTTTCTCTCGAAGCATCTCCCATTACTTCAATCACCAAATCGCTCATCATTTGCGCCATTAGTCCCGAGTTCATTCGTGAGATGTAAGTTTTTCCATCATTTTTTTCGTAAATAGCAATACGACAAGGCATCAACGAAGCAACAATGCGATCATCATCTGCCAATAATATTTTGCTTGCATGCGATGGATGACAAATCTCATAAACTCTTGCTTCTTTTACGTCGTATCCAAATTTTGTCATTGTTTTTTTCAAATCGTGTACTGCTGGTGTAGACCAACCGTTGTCTTTGATCGATTGCTCTAATTTTGTTGCTGTTTCGGCAAATTCAAACTTAGATTCGTCTTCCATCATCATCATGCCTGGAGCCATTGCGTACATAATGTATCCCATCAAAAAAGCTCCTAATACCAAGCCAATAAGGCCACTCAAAATTGTTTTTTTCATAATTTTTGCTTTGATCTAAAATTGATCTGTTTTTAATTATTAATAAATAAATTTTCAACCTTTATTTTCTACATACAACTATTGCTAATAGCAATTATTTACAGGTGCAAATTTATTTTTTATTTTTTATTTTCTATCTTTATGCCATCGTTTTTTTTATGTTATAAGGCATAAGCAGTCAAAAGTCGAAAGAGGAAAGTAAAAAAAGCACACAGAATATGAACACTAAGGAACATAAATTAAATAAGCTATAAATAAAGTTAGGTGAACTTGCGTTGTTCTTTAACGAATTAAAAAATCTGCCAATAGCACCGCTATTAAAGGATTTTTTTAAGGAAGTTAAAGGACATAAGAACGAGTATAACTGTTATATGTTATTTAATTTGCATTCCTAAAAAAATTTTACTGTAAAAACTACAGAAACAACTATAAATAGCACAAAGTGCTTAAAAAGCAAGAAATGGAAAGTATAATAGATTTGGTTTGTGAATTAAAAAAAAAGTGTATCGAGAGTGATAATCAATTTATCGCAAAATTAGATATTTCCGATTCAGAATATAATTTTATGAAAGCACTTATTAATTGTAGGCATTTGAATAGCAAAGCGGTAGCAAAAAGAATGGGTTTGTCGCTATCCCGAGTCAGCCGCATACTCGATAGCATGGTACACAAAGGCTACGTGCTACGCTGGCAAGACGAGAAAGACCGCCGCACGATCAACATCAAACTTTCGGACAAAGGCGAAGAATTAAAAATTATTATTGTTAAATTTAGACAGGAATGCGATGATAAAATATTTGCAGCACTCCCTTATAAAGACATTCATCTTTTACAAAATAGCTTAAAAACAATTATTAGCGTTCTGTAATGAGGTCTTCCAACCTTTTGATGTGGCTTACGTATGTTTATAGCATGAGACATATTATCATTTTTACTATAATTTCTTATCGATTTCTCTCAAAAAAAGACAAAAAAAACACTGTGAAAATTCACAGTGTTTTTTTTGATAAATTATTGATTAGTAAACAACAATAAATAGCTCAAAAGCTTACTCACCGTATTCTTTTACTACACGGCGTAACCATGGTAATAGAATAAAAATACCCAAAACAGCAACCATTGCTAATGCTGTATTGGTTACGAAAAAGTATGCTTTATTATCATAAAAATTCCATAATCCAGAAAGAACTCCCGATAATTTATTTCCTATAGAAGTGGACAAAAACCAGCCTCCCATCATCAAAGCGACCATTCGTGGTGGGCTCAATCGAGAAACGAGCGCCAAGCCCATCGGGCTCAAGAAGAGCTCCCCGACCGTAACCACGGCATAGACTCCAAACAGCCAACCTGCCGAAGCTTTGATTGCACCATTATCTGAATAATAAACTGCTGCAACCATCACTAATGAAGAAAGTGCGGTGATAAACAAACCAATTCCGATTTTTGCGGGTGTTGATGGTTCACGTTTACGACGGTTTAAGAATACTAAAAATGCAACAACCAAAGGCGTAAACAAAATGATAAATCCTGGGTTTATGGACTGAAATAATTCGGTAGAGAATAATTTGACTTCGACATAATCGTCTGGCCATTCACTCTCTGGAATATTATTAAAATAAGCATGAGGTCCCATGGTAACAACAGCATTTCCGTCTTCATCCAAAACAGGTATACCGTGCATATCCAATTCGGGAACTTCTCGCATTTCGGTTGTTACGACTTCATTAAATGAAAGTGTCGTAGTTGCGTCCTCTAAGTATGTTGGAACTTCACGTTCGGTATAGCTTTCAGCCCAAAGGGTGAGTGCTGAGCCATTTTGATGGAATATTGCCCAGAATATAACAACCACTCCCATCACCGAAAGTAATGCTTTAAGTGGCTCTTTTTCGTGTTCTTGTGCTGTACGTACCAAATTGACAAAAAACAACACAACAGGAATACTAAAGAATAAAAATGCATCGGTAGAGTTTGAGCCAAACATGGTGCCTGGAATCAACCAGCCTAAAGTACCTGCAATAATCGCTGGCACAAATAATTTCATTAATATTTGCATGAGAGACATATCGTCTTTTGTGGGTGCTGTAATGTAATCGGCTTTTTTGATGTCTTCCGTAGAAGCCATTCCTGCCCAAAACCAAGCAACTCCTATCACCATACCTACTCCTGCTGCGGCAAATGCCCATCCCCAGCCATAATTGATTCGCAAATAGGCTGCTACAAAATTACTGACAAATGCTCCGACATTGATTCCCATGTAAAAAATATTGAATCCTGAGTCTTTTTTACTCCGATACTTATCGTTATCGTACAATCGACCAACGAGAGCTGAAATATTAGGCTTGAAAAATCCGTTTCCTAAAATAATTAATAATAAAGAAATATAAAAATTGGTTTCACCAGGAAATGACAAACCAATATAACCTGCTGCCATCAGCAAACCACCAATAGTGATTGATTTTCGATAGCCTAAATAGCGATCGGCAAGTAAACCTCCAAAAAACGGAGTAAGATAAACTAATGCTAAGTAACTACCATAAATATCGGCTGCTTTTTCGTAAGAGAAGGCCATTCCCAAAAATCCATCTGTACTATCACCATCAATCATGTAGAGTGTAAAAATCCCCAACATTAAATAAAAGCCGAAACGCTCCCACATTTCAGTAAAAAACAGTACCATCAACCCTCTTGGGTGTTTACTTTCTTTTGACATTATTATTTATTTTAGTTTTTAAAATTATCGACTTTGATCCGCAAATATATAAATCTTTTCGTTTATAGAAAGACTTATTGTGTTTTTTTTCCATCCATCGCTTCAATAATAATAATCATTTTTTTTTTAATGAAGCAAATGCTCTATTTTTGTTCTAACTATCAATGTTTTAATATTTTTCTATTCATAAAATGGTCTGCAATTTATTTTTTTATTCTTAAAAAAAACAGATATTTGTTTTCTCATGATTTATTAAAACCAATGAAAAAAATCTTATTTATCATAAATCCAATCTCTGGTATTGGGCGACAAAAATTAATCGAAAAACACATCGACAAGTCTTTAGATACAAGTAAGTTTAATTTTGAAGTTAAACATACTCAATATGCTAAACATGCAATAGAAATAAGCAAACAAGCTGTTCTTGACTTATTCGACGTAGTGGTGGCAGTAGGTGGTGATGGCACGGTAAACGAAGTAAGTCAAGGACTTATAAACAGCTCGACAGCACTGGCAATTATTCCAACGGGATCGGGCAATGGGTTAGCTCGGTATTTAAAAATCCCGCTGACGCTGGACAAAGCCATGCAAACGATCAATAATTGCACCATCAAAGAGATCGATACGATTAGAATTAATGATACAAATTTTGTAAATATGGCAGGCGTAGGCTTTGATGGGCATATTAGTCATAAGTTTGCAAAACATGGCAAACGTGGTGTTTTTCCTTATTTTAAGCTCGTTGTAAAAGAATTTGCGAAGTATAAATCAAAAAAATACACAATTACGATCGATGGGGAAAAACAAAAGAAACGTGCTTTTGTAATTAGTTTCGCTAACTCCTCTGAATATGGTTTTGATGCGCACATTGCACCAGATGCACTCATCGACGATGGCTGGATTGATGTTTGTTTTATCGATGAATTTCCGATACAAGCTGCTCCTGCTCTAGGTTTACGCTTATTTACAAAAAAAATGAATCGTGCGAAATACTCAAATATTGTACGTGCAAAAAAAATCACCATTCGTCGGAAAAAGTCAATTAAAGGGCATATTGATGGCGAACCGATGAAATTTGGAAAAAAAGTAACAATCAAAATTAAACCAAAATCACTACGTGTAATTACAGGGAAAATGTAAGGTCTTCGCCCTTTTTATGTTGCTCACGCATGAGTGAAAATACTTTTTTAATCAATAACTTATAGCAAAGAAAATATCCAACTAATTTTATCATCCTTTTATCGTTAGACAAAATTAGCTGAATACTACAAACTTACAATTGCGTAAGCAACATCAAAAGACCGAAGGTCTACATGCGTTCTTTACTGATTAATTTTCCACGTTCGTCATACGATTTCCAACGTCCTTTTTTTTGTCCTCTTTTATATTTTCCTTCTATTTTGAGAGTTCCATTTGGGTAATAAAATTCGGCATCGCCATGCAGTACACCTTCATCGTACTCAAGCTTAGCTTTTTGTGCTCCATTATCGAAAAATTCACGATATTCGTCCACAATGACATCTTTATCAAAATTTACTTCGGCTTTTTTTGTCCCTTTTGCATCATCATAATAGAAATATGCAATGCCGTCTACGTAGCCATCATCGTAATTAATCGAGCTTTTCAAATTGCCACTTTCGTAGTAGGAACGCCATAATCCAGTAACTTTTCCTTTCAAAATTGTACCTTCGTACATAATTGTTGTACTATCGGCATAATACGCTTTATATTGTTTATCTTCCGACAATAACTCTTCGCTTAATTCTATTTTAAATTGAAGTGAATCATACTCTTCATTGAATAAATTATCGGATGCTTCTTTCTCAAATTTCTCTAATTCATCGTCGAGTGGTGCATTCGGATCGTGGTCGGCAATAAAGCGTGTCGTAAGCATGCCACCTTCCGAAACCAGCTGAAACCCAATGCGAGCAAAGCTTAATACTAAATCTTTGTTTGCCTTTAAGCTTTCTCGTTTTTCATCATTGCCATAAGAATACATAATGGCGTATATTTTTGGCATTTGTATAAACATACTCACGCTTGATTTGACATCAAATTCATCTTTAAAATCCATAAAATCAACATTGTGAGAGAGTACAGAGCCTTTCATGTAGTCATCAATCACTTCCATTAATGTTTCTTTTGAATTACTCATAACCAAATAATCTTCTATAAATGTAAAATATGGCTTTTCGAGTGCTCCGAAAAGTTTTCCGAAGAACATTTTAAATAAGCCTTTGCGTTCAAGGTAGTTAATCGAATAATTTTTATATTCAATCACATCAAATTTAAGCGGACTTCGTTTGCGAATTTGAGAAGTAATGTGCTCCATTCCTGCTTTTGCTTTGTCGATATCCAAAGCGTGTATCGCCACCACAACGTCTTCTATTCGTGCGCTGTTTTTCGGACGCAGCTTCGCAAAAGCAATTTCATGTCCTATCCAACTAAAAAAGTCTTCGTTCAAATCTATTTTTAATAATTTCTCTAACATTTTGACATTTTTATCAATATCATCCATGTCCTCAGCGTTGCCAGTCCGATACTGATCGGTAAGTTTCTGATAGAAATCAGGATAACTATCAAAATTCATCGACAAATAAAAAGCCGTTTGATCGGAAAGAAGTTCATAAGCACGCATTTTTCCTGGTGCCACTCCTGCCAGTGCTTTGATGTAAGAAGCGACAGAATCCATAGAAGTAAATCCCTCAAAACTAAGTCGTTCGTTCTCTAAATTAACATCAAAACCCGAAAAACGAAGCGATAAGCCTAATTCTTTCAGCATCTCTTCTTCTGCATCCAAGAATGATTGACTAAATGCATTCAATTGTGCATAATTAAAATAAAATTTCATCAGTTTTCTACTGCTCAAATCGGTGCTTACTTCCTGAAAGAAAGCATTATTTTTCCAATGCAAATCATCTTTTTGATTAATTGCTTTCTCAATTAATGCTCCTACAAAACTAACAACCAACAAATTATCAACATTTGCCATGTAAACGACATCTTTGGGATCTGTTTCGTTCACCAATTCGATTATTTTTTCGCCTTTAAATTCACGCACATTCACGTTATAACCTTCTATAAATGCCAAGGCTTTGTCAAGTCCTCCGCCTATCGCTGATGCACTCTGTAAATCAACCACATAAAGAAAATCCCAATCGACTCCAGAAATCATGTGAGCAGACAAAAGCAGTTTTCTATCACTAAGCACCAGATTTACTGCCGAATTTTCTTTCAAATACGAATCAATCATGTCTACATACTCATTGATGTCTTTAAAGTATTCATTCTGAAGTAAATGACTCCATATTTTACTATCACTCACTGCTGTCCAGCCTTCGGTCAAATTGCTTGTTTCGACGACAAAAATCGCATCTTCTGGAATCAAAGTCAATGCATCTCGACCATCTGATTTAGAAAAATATTGATCATAAACATAATAGCCTCCACCTAAGACGGATGCAATTACAACTATTATTAAAAATATTTTCAAAAATGTTTTCATTTGTTTGGTTTTTTATATTAAAAAAAAAGATTTTGCTGAATTAAATTAGTTGCTTTTTATCAAAAATTAATCATCTACTTGATTAATAACAAAATACATATAAATTTTCGTTTCCTGAAAATAAAATTAGAGATTAAACGAAAAATTAAAAATAATCATTTAATTTTGTGTTTCAAAAAAATAAAATATGTACACTATTCTCTTTTACATCATTATTGGCATACTCGCCTTCGATTATTTACTGGAACGCACACTCAGTATTTTAAATAACTCTCACAGAAACAATATATTACCAAAAATTCTGGCAGATATTTATGATCCCGAAAAATACAAAAAATCCCAAGAATACGGTCGAATAAACAGCAAATTTAGTCTAATTAGTAGTAGTTTTTCTTTTTTGCTCATTCTTTTGATTCTTTTTTTCGATGGATTTGCTCTTGTCGATAACTTTGCACGCTCGGTCAGCTCCCACCCTATCGCAATTACCTTGATTTTTTTTGGGATTCTATTGTTTGCATCCGATATTTTAGGTATTCCGTTTGATATTTATAGCACATTTGTTATCGAAGAAAAATTTGGGTTTAATAAAACAACTCCTAAAATTTTTATTTTCGACAAGCTAAAAGGCTGGTTGTTGAGTATCGTTATTGGAGGACTGATGCTTGGTGTTATCACATGGTTATACCTCACATTCAAGGATTTATTCTGGCTATACGCATGGATTACCATTAGCGGATTTTCTGTTTTTATGGCCATGTTTTATTCCAGCTTAATTGTACCACTTTTCAATAAACAAACGCCATTGGAAGAAGGCGAATTGCGCTCGGCTATCGAAAATTTTAGCTCCAAAGTGGATTTTAATCTGCATAATATTTTTGTGATTGACGGCTCTAAACGATCGTCAAAAGCAAATGCATATTTCTCTGGCTTAGGTCCAAAAAAGCGAATAGTGCTATACGACACATTAATTAAAGACCTAGAAATAAATGAATTAGTGGCAGTTCTGGCTCACGAAATAGGACATTACAAAAAGAAACACATTGTTTCATCCATTTTTCTATCCATTCTGCAAACAGGGTTCACTCTCTACATTTTTTCGCTATTGGTTGGAAATCCAAATTTATCGTTAGCACTTGGCGTTGAGCAACAAAGTTTCCATATTGGACTTATTGCTTTTGGCATATTATACAGTCCACTTTCAACAATTTTAGGCTTAGCAATGAACGTTTTTTCACGCAAAAATGAATATCAAGCAGATCATTTTGCAGCCAAACACGAGCTTGGTAATGAATTAATTTCTGGACTAAAGAAACTATCAATCAATAGTTTAAGTAATTTAACTCCTCACCCATTATTTGTTTTCTTTAATTACTCGCATCCTTCTCTTTTCCAGCGAATTACAGCTATATTAAATTATAAAAAACAATAAATCGTGGCTCTATTCCAGAATGTTGTTGGTCGATTTTATTGAGTTTTGGTCTAAATTTT
>JAOZTL010000056.1:0-4872 GCA_029942205.1 Bacteroidales bacterium
ATAGAAAAATAAAGTCTTCGACTTGTTTGATGTTACTTCAGACTTCGTCTGTTTTAGTTTTTCTTGCTCTTTAACAAGCTATACTCGACGATTTATTACACAATTTAGTATAATTATACATGTTTACACAAAACTATTATAATTAGTTTCATTTCTTTTCTACATAAAAAAATGACATAATTCAAAAGAACTGTGCCATTTTTTTACTCAAAAGTAATAGGAAAATTACTTAATCTCTATCACTAAAATATTTCATAAACTGTGCACGCTCGTAATGTGCTGGATTTCCACTTTTTGCTTGACTCATTGTTCCTCTAAACTGGTCGATAGTCAAATAATTATTTTTATCCATCCAAGCCTCCAAATCGTTTAACATACTCTGAATCTCATCTTTCCCATTCTTATATAATGCCGAGACAATTTGTACAGCAGTTGCACCTGCCAATAATTGCTTGATAACAGCTTCGCCATCATGAATCCCAGTAGAAGCCACTACATCACTTTTAATTCGATCAGCCATAATAGACACCCAGCGTAAAGAAGTAGCCATTTCGACAGGAGAACTAAACACATGCGTGTTCAATACTTGACGGTCATCAATATCAAAATCAGGGCTATAAAAACGATTAAACAAAACCAAGCCGTCGACTCCTTTAGACGAAATCTGCTGAATCATATTCGCTAAGCCCGAGAAATAATGGCTAATTTTGAAAGCCACGGGTATCGATAGTTCTTTTTTAATTTTTTCAGCAATTTCAAGATAAATTTTCTCGTTATCTGCACTCGTTTTGTTTGGATCAGAAGGCATTACGAATACATTTAACTCTAAAGCATCTGCGCCTGCTTCTTCCATTTTTTTAGCAAAGAATGTCCATTCGTGTGCCGAAACACAATTTACGCTAGCTATCACAGGAATAGAAACCGCAGCTTTGGTGTCTTTAATCAACTGAATGTATTTATTTACATTATCCTGCTTAATTTTATAATCGTAATAATCAAAATATTCAGCATTACTCTCGTAATCATCCATTTCTTGATTAATAATATGCTGATACTCAAGCGTAATTTCTTCTTCAAAAATAGATTTAAGCACGACAGCTCCTGCCCCACTTTTCTCTAGTTCTTTGATTTGCTCTACGGAATCGGTCAGCCCCGAACTCCCAACTATAATAGGGTTGCGCAACGTCAAGCCCATGTACTGTACTGATAAATTTGCCATTTTATATTTTTTTTAAATTTTTAAGAGGTTCTCTACCTATTTTATAGTTACTTACACAATTATACTGAATTGCTATTATAATTATGATTTATAAAATGAATTATTTTTTGTTTGTTTTTATTCATAAAATTCTTGCATAGCCTGTGTTATGGAATAATTTCATGAGTAAAAACAGTCTTATACAAGTGCGTAGGCCACATCAAAAAGGTCGAAGATCTTATTTATTTTTATTTTGTACGTATTCATGCATACCAGCCGCAGCCGTACGTCCATCACCCATAGCTAAAATAACAGTAGCTCCGCCACGTACGATGTCTCCTCCAGCAAAAATATCTTCAATAGAAGATTGCATGGATTCTTTATCTACCACAATAGTTCCCCAGCGAGTTACTTCTAAGTCTTTCAAACTCTGCGGAATCAGTGGATTTGGCGATACGCCTACACTCACTACGACAGTGTCCGTTTCTAGCTCATACTCCGAACCTTCGATAGGCACAGGTCTGCGTCTTCCTGAGCTATCAGGCTCACCAAGTTCCATTTTTTGCAATTTCATTGATTTCACACGTCCGTCTTTGTCTGCAAAATATTCCAACGGATTATTCAAATTCAAGAATTCAATACCTTCTTCCTGTGCATGTTTCACTTCTTCTACCCTTGCAGGCATTTCGGTCAATGAGCGACGATAAATAATTCGTGCATGCTCTGCTCCCAATCGTTTTGCGGTACGTACAGCATCCATCGCCGTATTTCCTCCGCCAATAACTGCTACACTTTTTCCGCTAAATACGGGTGTATCGTAGTCTTCCTTAGCTGCATTCATCAAATTAACGCGTGTAAGATACTCATTTGATGAGAATATTCCAATAGAATTTTCGCCAGGAATATCCATAAAATTAGGTAAACCAGCACCACTGGCAACAAAAAATCCTTGATAACCATCTTTTCTCAAATCATCAAAAGAAGCGGTACGTCCTACGATGAAGTTTTTGACAAATTTAACACCCATTTTGCGTAAATTATCAATTTCGACATCCACAACCGTATTTGGTAATCTAAATTCAGGAATACCGTATTTTAATACGCCACCAATTTCGTGTAATGCTTCAAAAACGGTAACATCATAGCCAAAGCGCACCATGTCGGCTGCAAAAGCAAGCCCAGCAGGACCTGAGCCAATTGTTGCTATTTTCAATCCGTTTGGTTCTGCTACTTCAGGTATAGACATTTCGCCACTATTCTGTTCAAAATCGGCAGCAAAACGCTCCAAAAAGCCAATAGCTACAGGATCTTTCTTCAAACTCAATGTGTAAAAACATTGTGCTTCACATTGTTTTTCTTGTGGACATACTCGTCCGCAAACGGCTGGTAATGTGTTCGTTTCTTTCAACACTTTGGCTGCTCCCAAAAAATCCTCGACTTCAATTTTTTTAATGAATTTCGGAATATTAATTCCCACAGGGCATCCATTTATACAAGTTGGGTTGGCACAATCCAGACAACGCTGCGCCTCTGCAACGGCAAGCTCTCTCGCCAATCCCATGTTCACTTCATCGCTATTCTTGTTTCGTACATTCGGGTCTCTTTCCGTCATTTTGGCTCTGATGCCAGCAGTACGTTCTTTTGCTTTTATTTGTTTGCGAAGATCTAGTCTCCATTCTTGGGTTCTTTCGGCTTTTATTGTTTCTTTATCCATGTTCGTATATTTTTCGATCAGCCAGTTTTTCACTCGCCTCGATTGATATTAATATTTATTGATAGGTCTTTGCCTATTTTATAGTGCTTACGCAATTATTTCAAAAAACGCTCGTAAGCATCCACTTCTTCCTGTTTGTAGGCATTTAAGCGTAATAGCATTTCATCAAAATCGACTTGATGAGCATCAAACTCAGGACCATCCACGCAAACGAATTTTGTTTTTCCTCCCACAGTAACTCTGCAAGCACCGCACATTCCAGTTCCATCCACCATAATGGTATTTAAACTAGCCAATGTTTCGATGTTGTATTTTTTTGTAGTCAAAGCCGCATATTTCATCATCACGGCGGGACCTATTGCTACCGAAAGATTTACATCTTCACGTCCAATAACTTCTTCCATTCCGTGTGTTACCAAGCCTTTTCGTCCCGATGACCCATCGTCTGTCATCACAATTACTTCGTCCGAATATTTTCGCATCTGCTCTTCCAAAATAATCAAATCTTTGTTTCTGGCAGCCAACACCGTAATCACTCTGTTTCCTGCTTCTTTGAAAGCACGTACTATTGGCAACAAAGGAGCAATTCCTACGCCACCACCAGCAGCCAAGACTGTTCCTACTTTATCAATGTGTGTTGCTTTTCCTAAAGGTCCTACAACATCCAGAATATCATCTCCTTCGTTGAGTGCTAATAACTTAGCTGACGATACGCCTACTTTTTGTACAATTAACGTAATCGTTCCTTTTTCGGGATTCGAGCCTGCAATAGTTAAAGGAATACGTTCTCCTTTTTCATCAATTCTAATAATGACAAAATGCCCTGCTTTTCGGCTTTTTGCTATTTCTGGTGCATCAATTTCAAATCGGGCAACATTTTCCGAAAAAAACTCTTTTTCTATTATCTTACTCATATCTAAATTTTAGTTTAAGGTCTTTGACCTATTTCATTAAGCACTTTGTGCTATTATTTGGAAAGAGAAAACATTTTATCAACTGAAAATAAATGACTAAAAAAATCTTTTTGGTTCATAATCCTAAAATTTAGTTCTTATCAATCAAAGATTTCACTTAATCAAATGTTTTAAATTTGGTTATTCCTTTTATTTATTTTCCAAAAATAAAAAAAAGAGCATTAACTTTCACAATATTTAGTTATTTTTAATAAGTCTAAATAAAAATTCATCTCATTTCTTAATAACAAAAAATAACAGCAAAAATATAATTTTTAAAATAAAGCACTAATAATCAATGGCTTAATCTCATTTTTCTTCATAAGACTATCATTATTTAGCTTTACAAGAATATAAAAATAAACCGAATTTAAAGAAAACCGAATCGTTTGTATGTTTTTAAATATTATTTCATCCATTTTTCTTCCAAATTAGTCATTATTTTATTTTTTTTTATTTTTTATTTTTTATTGCTCATTATCAGCCTATTAAGAGAAAAGTGTATTTTTTACACTGAAAAAATTTGGATTTTGATTTTTCTTGCCGTATATTTGTGTAAAAATAACACTAAGTATTTATTTCTATAATAATAAAGACAAAAATGGAACATTGTTATAAATATCCACGCCCAGCACTTACAACCGACAGTATTCTCTTTGGCTATCAGCACGAAAGCTTGCACGTTTTATTGATAGAGCGTGGTATTGAGCCTTTCAAAGGACAATGGGCATTTCCTGGTGGCTTTGTGAATATGGACGAAACGACAGAAGCCGCTGCACGAAGAGAATTGCACGAAGAGACAAACTTAGAAAATATCTTTATGGAACAGCTCAAAAAATAACAAAAGAAGGTGCTGCAAAATCTCAGAAAGTTATAGAGAATGATTTTATTTTATCAAATTCAATGTCTTTTGGAAAACCTTTTATTATGAAAACATCAGGATATATTCACGATGGATGGTTTAAAATAAGATTATTGTATGGTGTAGATATTAATTTTTTCTATTA
>JAOZTL010000056.1:4882-10676 GCA_029942205.1 Bacteroidales bacterium
ATTATACACATTCAGCGATGTAGATAGAGATCCTCGTGGACGTGTTGTTTCAATTGCCTATTTTGCATTAATTAATATGGATAATTTCTCGCCAAAAGCTGGCGATGATGCAGCAAAAACGGCTTGGTTTTCGATCAATAATTTACCTAAACTAGCTTTTGATCATCAAAAAATAATTGAAATGGCATTAATGCGCTTGCGTGGAAAAATTCGTTACGAGCCTATCGGCTTTGAATTACTGCCAACGAAATTCACGCTCACCGAATTGCAAAAATTATACGAAGCTATTTTGGAAAAAGAAATAGATAAGCGTAATTTTAGAAAAAAAATATTAGGTTCCAATTTATTACTCGATCTGAATGAAAAACAAAAAGGGGTAGCGCATAAGCCCGCAAAACTGTATAAATTTGATCATGAGCAATATCTCAACACATCATTAAATTTTGAATTATAAGGTATTCGATCTTTTTGATGTTGCTTACTCTCGAATAAAAACAACATAATAAATTATTTTCACTCATTTAGTAGATATATTTTAATATTTCATCATGTTGATTGACATAATTATGCGTATTTAGGCACAACTTACTAATTTACATTGATAATTTGTCGAACATTATCCAAAAATAAATATCAAAATAGACGAAGTCTGAAATTTAAACAACTCACATAAAATTAAGAACTATGAAAAAAAATGCACTATTAATTATCGACCCACAAAATTCGTTTTGTAACTCAGGAGATGCGAATGGCAACAACAAAGGTAGCCTTTATGTAGAGGGGGCAGACAAAGACATGCAGCGTTTATCCGACTGGATTGTTACCAATCAAAAAGCAATCAATTTTATTGGAATCACACTCGATTCGCACCAACCAAACGATATTGCACATCCTAGCTTTTGGCAAGATAAAGATGGAAATTATCCTGCTCCATTTAGCGTAATCAGCACAGCAGATGTCGAAAGCGGAAAATGGACAGCACGCTTCGATCCTGTTCGTTGTTTAGCTTATTTAAAAGCTTTGGAAGCTCAAGGTGAATTTCCTCACGTAATTTGGCCAGAACACTGTTTGATTGGCTCAGAAGGATCGGCTATTTATCAACCATTAATGACAGCAATTACAGAATGGACACGTTTAGGTAAATTTTATCAAGTAGTAGCCAAAGGAACGTATCCTTTTTCTGAGCATTTCGGTGCTTTTCAAGCACAAATTCCAGATCCAAATCGTCCAGAAACACAATTAAATCAAGGATTGATTAAAACACTAGAAACTTATCAAAATGTATATTTAGCTGGAGAGGCTCGCTCTCATTGCGTTGCAAATAGCTTGAAACAAGTGTTGAATGAAGCACCATCACTAGCTACAAAATTTGTTGTTTTGGAAGACACGATGTCTAATGTTACTGGTTTTGAGACTATTGCAGATCCAATTTATGCACAAGCCAAACAAATGGGAGTGCGCTTTTCAAACACCAACGAAAAATTATAAGGTCTTCGACCTTTTTGATGTTGCTTACGCATTTATGCACTATTACCAAACTTACTAACAAGCATACGATACATGAGCTTATCGCAAATTTTAATTTTCATCATTAAAAAAACAGAACAATGGACAACGATAAAATAAATGATCCCAATTTTGGTGATTTAAACTTTAATTTAGATTTTGGAAATTTTAATCCCGACGAAATAGAAACCGATGAAACGATCAATGCCGTTTTTATTGTAGATACCTCATATTCAATCAATACCTATGTTCATGAACTCAATTCTGCTTTCAATGAATTTGTGGAAGCAATGCAAAAATCGCATGTTGCCGACCGATTATTCGTTTCCGTTATTGAGTTTAATCAAAAAGTACGTGTTAATACAGGTTTTCAACCAATTACAAGCATAGCACCTATGGATTTCAGTAAATCGATAGGGAGCGTTACGTCTCTTTACGATGCAGTAAAGATTGGCGTAAAAAATGCCATTGATTATCGTGAAAATTTAGAAAACTCTGGAGTCGAGACAAAAACACTTATTTTCATTATAACAGACGGCGACGATAATAATTCCAACACTTCGGCACGAACTGTGAAGCGAATATTGGATGGAATCAAATTGGATGAGCAAAATGCGTTCTCATTCACTTCGATTTTGTTTGGAGTAGGCGAAGCAAGCAATTTTGAGCGTGCACGTACCGAAATGGGAATCGAGCATTTGGCGCAAGTAGGTACTTCTGGTAGCGAAATTAAAAAAATGATTGGCTTTATTTCACAATCCATCTCTTCGGTATCGAATGGGCAAGCTTTTCCTCCAAATTTCTAATTGCAGACAAGAACAGAGCAGAACTTTTCAGACCTGCTCTGTTTATCAACAACAGAGCTAATTTTCAATAACTTACAAAGTTTAACCGCATGAAATATTACAGCTTACTTAAAAGAGGAAACTCTCATGCCGATTATTGTGAAGACAATTTATTTGTACACTCATGGAATGATGAATTTGTACTAGCAGCGGTGTTTGACGGCTGCTCTTCGGGAGAAGATTCTTATTTCGCATCGGCTCTTTTGGCTAAAATCACAAAAAAGGTTTGCTTGTCGTACACTTTGTCATCTCAAAATATCGACATTGTTTTACAAGAAATTCTATTTCTAATTGTCGAAAATTATCACAAACAAGCTAATACTCTTGCACTATCGACCAATGAATTACTTTCTACTATTCTTATTTCTATAACTGATATTAACACAAAACAAAGCGAAATCATTTGCATTGGAGATGGTTTTTTTGCGGTCAATGGCCAGGCGATAGAAATTGATCAACAAAATAAACCAAATTATCTTGCTTATAATCTTTCAGACATAGCTGTATTAGAAAAATTCAATCAATGGTATACTGATTTCCCTCAAAAATATTCTTTTTATAATGTAAACGATCTGAGCATAGCCACGGATGGAATTTTATCTTTTGTTATTCACAGCAATGATCAAAAATTAATAATGGCTGAAGAAAAAAATAAAATAACCAGTATTGAATTTCTCATAAAAGACACTAAACTAAATGCATTAAAAATCATGCAATACCGAAAATACAACATGATTAAACGTCTATATGGACTTATTAATTATGACGATTTGGCTATGATACGAATAATCCTTTGACTTTTTTTTCGCTTATTCGATAAAAAAAACTAAATTTGTGGTTAAGGTCTTCAGTTATTCTGATTCCAAAATATAAGCACAAAAAACATCAACTTAAATACTTTCTTATGGCAAATCTTTCGACAACTTACATGGGGTTACAACTCAAAAACCCAATTATAGCTGCAAGTTCAGGACTTACTGACTCTGTTCCAAATATAAAAGAACTAGCAGATAATGGAGCTAGTGCCATTGTTTTAAAATCATTATTTGAAGAAGAAATCGTTGCAGAAATGGAAACAAGTCTTCAAAAAATGACTTCCTCTGGTTTTATTTACCCCGAAACATTTGAATACTATGAACAAACGGACGACGAGGAAGTTTCAAGTAAATATTTAAAATTAATTAGTGATGCAAAAAAAGCGGTTGATATTCCAATCATCGCAAGTATCAACTGTGTAACAGCAGGCGAATGGACTCACTTCCCAAAACTAATAGAACAAGCTGGCGCAGATGCATTGGAACTAAATTTATTCATACTTCCTTCTGATTTCACACGTGATCAAATAGCAAATGAAAAAATATATTATGATATTATTCAAGAAGTAACACAAAAAATATCTATTCCTGTTGCTCTAAAAATCAGTTCACACTTCTCTGATTTAGGACGAACATTACAGAATTTCTCCACTAAAGGTATTGGCGGACTCGTACTGTTTAATCGTTTTTATAATCCCGATTTTGACTTAGACAGTCTTGAAATAATTGCAGGAAATATTTTAAGTAATCCTTCTGACATTTCGATGTCATTACGTTGGATATCGATCATGGCTAATCGTGTAGATTGTGATTTATCAGCAACCACAGGCATTCACAACGGCGAATCTGTTATTAAGCAAATTTTAGCTGGCGCAAATACAGTACAAATAGCTTCTGCTATTTATAAAAATGGATTTGAATACATTCAAGCAATGCTCGAAGAAATTGAAATGTGGATGGACTCGAAAAATTATAACAGTTTAGATGAATTTCGAGGAAAACTAAGCCAATCGAAAAGCAATAATCCTGCGGCTTATGAGCGTGTTCAATTCATGAAGCATTTCAGGTCTTATCAAAAGTAAAAATAAAAAACGATGCTTTTTTTGTAAGCATCGTTTTTTATTTTATTTAAAATCAAGTTTTAAACGCTCATAGTCTGCCGATAAATCATCATATTTTTTCTGCATTGTAGCCTCGTTTGCTCTTATTTTTGAAATATCATTCGATAAAACTATCACCTTACAGAATTCTCCTTTTTCGTTTTTTGCTGGCGAAAATGTTTCATAAAACCATCGTTCTTGCTTATCAAAAAAGTATTGATGCCCGCCTCTATGGTTTTTACCAGTGGTTAAATCTATCAATAAATTATCAAATTCTTTTTTATTAATTCTCTCTTTAGACATAAATCGCCTAAGGTCTTTTCCGACTAAATTCATCAAAGGGATTCCTGTCATGGCAATGTATTTTTTATTTGCCGTAATTATCTTCCCGTCCATGTCTATTTCAAATTTTCCAATAGAATTTTCGATTGCTAGCATATTGTTTTCTAAAACAATTTTTTGTAAAATAACTTCATTTTCTTGATTGTAAAATTTTTCTGTTAAACTAGCTAATTCTTTTTCATACTCTTCCCTTATTTTCAAGTTTCGTTTCGTCTCTTCTTCTTTCTGACGCAACATTTCTTCTTGGTTGTACTGTAATTCTTCAATATTCTTACGTACATCTTCTTCTTGACGCACAAGTCTTTCAGACTTTTCATTAGATTCGGCAAGTAACTTTGCGGTATGGTTTTTTATTTTCACACTCGAAATAGATGAAGCAATACTTTCGCCTATTTTTTCAATAAATTCAATTTGATATTTCTCCAATGAAGTAAATGAAGCTAACTCTACTGCACCATAAACAATATTATTTAATTTTAAAGGAACGACAACCAAACTTTTAGGAAGATCCTTTCCTAATCCTGAAATAATTCGCACATAATCTTCAGGAATATCATTCAAATAAGTGGTTTCTTTTTCTTGTACACATTGACCGACTAAATTCTCTCCAATTTCAATACGTCTACTTTCAAATTTCCGTCTGTCGTAAGCATAAAATGCCGTTAATTCTAAGAATACATCATCTGAATTTTCATCATTAATGATAAACATGCCTCCCAAATTTACATTCAAATAACGCACTAGTTTGAATAGTACTTTCGCTGAAAACTCTTCTAAATTATCATTACTATCACGCATTAACTCTCCAAATTCGGCAATTCCTTGAGCAGACCAGCTACGTTGTGAATTCTCACTCCGCCTGTTTTCAGCTTCTTCAGAGGCTGTACTCAAATTCTGTCTCATCAAAAGCAATGAGTTTCCTAATTCATCTTTTTTTCCTAATGGTCGATAAGAGCTCTTGTAATTCCCCTCTCCTATTTTTATGGCAAACTCAGATGTTTTTCTTAGCCCTTCGATAAGAACTTGCAAAGCTTCTTCCATTTCTCCAATTTCGTCTGTCCGTTCACGATGTTTCACTTTAGGTAGAAGACCTGTTCCCATCTGACGTATAATTTTCTTTATTCGATTAATAGGTACTACCATTGCACGAGACAAAATAAATGCAATCAATATAATTGCGAAGAGA
>JAOZTL010000057.1 GCA_029942205.1 Bacteroidales bacterium
TGGCTGGATTAATTGCAGGCGTACTACATGCTCCACTTACTGGAATATTCTTAATTGGCGATATTACAGGTGGTTACGGGCTATTTATGCCACTAATGGTTACTTCTACCTTATCCTACGTCACCATTAAGTTTTTTGAATCAAACAACGTATATTCCATACAATTAGCCAAACGTGGCGAATTAATGACCCATCATCAAGACAAAAATATTTTATCGTTGATGAAAGTAAGTAAATTGCTCGAAACAAATTTCAAAACAATCGCACCTTCCGCCACTTTAGGCGATTTAGTGAAAGTAGTTGCTGACTCACAGCGCAATATTTTTCCCGTCGTGGATGCACAAAGTCAGTTCCATGGCATTATTACGCTTGATGATATTCGACACATCATGTTTTCACCCGAAAAATACGAACAAATCAAAGTAGAAGATCTTATGCGTGCGCCTACAGCTATTATTAGCCCTAATGATTCGGTTGCTGAAGTGGCGCAACGTATACAAAACTCAGGTATTTTCAATATCACCGTGCTCGACAATGGAAAATACATGGGTTTCGTATCTCGTGCCAATTTATTTTCGTCGTACCGAAAAATGCTCAAAAATTTCTCCGAAGACTAGGTCTGCAACCTTTTTTGATGTGGCTCACGCAATTCTATAAATATCAATTAAATTAGCAATTTAAAAACAATTAAATGTAATCGTTTTATATAAGTGCTTTAATTTAATAAAAATTGACTATTTTCGTCTAAATAATCCACATAAGTAGACAATTCTACCGATTTTAGCTCTAAGGAATTAAAAAATTCTTCTTCGTTGAGCGTCGAACTCGGTTGCGATAGTTTGAGCATATCCATTTTTATCTGTCGCAACGAAGCGATGGAAGAGTCTATTTTTAATTTTGTCAATTCTATTTGATCAGACAATCCAGTGTAGGAGTCTATCAATTTTCGATACTTTTCAATGGTCGTTTCATATTCGGCTTTCAATGCATGGTTGCTTGTTTTCGACATTTTCGCCAGCAATTCCTCTATTTTTTGTGAATAATTATTCGCTTGAGCTTGTTTATACGTTTTTTCGAGTTTTGTTTCTTGCTCTATTAGCTTTTTGATATTACTAATGTATTTTTCGACTACTGGCTCGATTTCACTCAAAATGCCATTTGTTATATTCGTCTGATTCTGAAGTAAATCATAAATTTCTTTCCGTATTTCAAAAACGTCTTTCAACATAGGAGAATCGACTCTTTTGGTATAAGTAGATTCTGCTTTATAATGAGCATTAGATGGCGAATAAGGCGATTCGTTTACTATAATATTTAAGTACGGAACTCGAATAATAAATGACGTAATAATAGCAGCCATCCACGATAATAGAAAAATGCCAATAACAACATTTTCTAGCGTAGAAGCCGCTGCCGTGTCGTCTGTCTCAAGAACAAAAAATAAGAGGATAACAGGAAGTGCATATCCAACTCCCAAAAAAATCCACTCTTTCTTTTTTGCTTTGAATCCTGCAAATAGAACGGATGCCCAATGCATCAAAAATATAAAAGAAATAAGCACCCACAGCGAATGCCGTATTTTCCAACCTGTTGATTTTTCAGATAAACTCATAATTTATTATTAAGTAGATATATTTATTCATCAAAGATAACAAAATAGCTTTCGTCTTCCTAGCTTTTTATAAATAAAAAAAACATTTTTTTATTTTAATCCTTAAACAAGAAAAATAGAAATTTTATTCCCACTAAATTATTGATTATAACCGCTTTATGCAGGCATGTAAGTAACATCAAAATAGTTCGAAGTGCTTAAATTTCTAAAATAAATTTTCGTAATTTATCCAATGATTTTGCACTTGCTCGACGGATATTTATATCACGACGTTGTCCGAAAACATATTTTTTGGACTCAATTTTATCTCTACTAGCCACTGCAATCCAAGTTGTACCAACGGGTTTTTCGGACGAACCGCCATCGGGACCAGCAATACCCGAAACAGCAATAGCATAGTCGGTTTGGAACATATTCAATGCTGCTTTTGCCATTTCTTCCACCGTTTGCTGACTGACAGCTCCGTGGTCTATCATGGTTTGCTTGTTTATTTTTAATATCTCCTCTTTCGCTTCATTTGAATATGCAATTAATGAACCCTTAAAATACACAGAACTACCTGAAATAGAGGTTATCTGTCGAGCAATGTTTCCTCCAGTACAACTTTCGGCAGTGCAAAGCGTTTTGTTGCTTTTTCGCAATAATTCGCCCACTGCACTTTGCAATGTATCTGGACTGACACCAAAAATGGCTTTTCCTATAATTTTATGTAATTTCAATTCTTCTTTTTCGATAATTGCAACCAGCTTTTTTTTGTCATTTCCTCGAATACTCAAGCGCAAACGCACGTGCTCAGGTGATGGCAAATAGGCTAATTTTACATTTTCGGACAAATTTTCTTCCCAGTCGCTGATAAGTTCGGCCAGCATCGATTCGGGCAAACCGTGTGTCATAATAGTTTTTTGTACAATTATCGGCAATTCAAAATGTTCTTTTATTTTGGGAATCAAACTTACGCTTACCATTTCTTTCATCTCGAAAGGCACGCCTGGCATCGAAAAAAACACACATCCGTTACGCTCAAACCACATGCCCGATGCCGTTCCGTTATAATTACGAATTACGGTACAGTTATCTGGAACTTCGGCTTGTTTGATATTTTGTGTATTAAACCGAATGCCACGAGTTTTCATAAACTGTTCAATATCGTCATGAACTTCCTGATTAACAACCAGTTCTGAATCAAAATATTTACACAAAGTATGCTTCGTAATATCATCTTTCGTTGGTCCCAAGCCTCCTGTCATAATCACCAAATCGGCACGACTTTCGGCTTCGGATAAAGCCGTCAAAATGTGTGCTTCATTATCAGAAATGGAGCTAATTTGATGTACTTTTATTCCTAATTGTGTGAGTTGGTCGGCAATCCAAGCCGAATTTGAATCAACGATTTGTCCAATCAATATTTCATCGCCTATCGTTATTATTTCTGCTTTCATATTTTTATCTTTCCTGTATAACTGTCTGTTTTTAATGTTTATTATGAATAAGGTCTTCGATCTTTTTGATGTTGATCGTCTAAATCTCTCAATAAATAATTTTTAGAATTATAATTATTACCACAATTTAGTATAAAATAAAAAAATAAATGTAATAATAAAAAAAATCCCAATCTAAAATTTCAGATTGGGATTTTTTTTATTTTTTAGAGCCAATTATTCAGCAACAACTGCATTTGGATCTTTCTTAGAGAATAATATTTTAGACGTTAAATCGTATAAAATTAAAGTACCGCCAATAAGCATCATTCCATCAGGTAAGGCTCTGAACCAAATCCAGCCCTTCATTCCATCAAGGGCTTCACGTGTACGTGTGAAGAAATAGCCCATTTCGCTGGCTGTTTGGGTTTGTTCCATTCCTATAATAAATGTAGGAAGTGCAAACAATAATACTCCAATGGTTAAGAACCAGAAACCATAATTATTTAGTTTTTCACTCCAAATAAAGCCTTTTGCCATTGAATTGGCTCGTGCTGTCATGTACAAAAAGGCAATTGAAATATAACCAAATGCTCCAAGTAAAGCAACGTGCCCATGAGGCATGATTAAATAAGTTCCGTGAGAGTAATAACTGATTGTTGGTGTGTTAATTACCATACCAAAAATACCTGCTCCAATAAAATTCAATACTGCCGAACCTGCAATCCACCTGAAAGGGGCAGAAAACTTGAAATCAACGCCTGAGTGAACTTTTTCACGCTTATTTTTAATAGCTTCGATAATAAGTAATGCTAGCGGAAGTGGCTCTAATGCTGAGAAAATTCCACCAATTGCTATCCAATACTCATCAAGCCCTTGCCACCAATAATGGTGTCCAACGCCTAAAGTTCCACTTAACATAATAAGGAATAACTCAAACATCATCACTTTTGTAGCCATTCGTTGAGAAACTAATCCAAGAGATACAGTAAAGAAAGCAATTACACCCGCAGCAAATAACTCAAAAGTTAATTCAACCCAAAGGTGAATTACCCACCAACGATAATAATCATCAACGGTAAAGTTAGGCTCAATTTTATGAAGTGGCATCATTCCTGCAATGTAAAGTGTTGCAATAGCAAATGCCGACCAAATAATTGTACTCACAATAGGATTGTTTGTTTTTGCTTTGCGAATAAGTGTAAATACCAGTAAGAACCAGAAAACCAGTCCAATAACCAGTAAAATATCCCAAACTCGTCCTAAATTTAATAATTCACGTCCTTCGTTTCCTAGCCAGAACCAAGTTTCACGCATTTGACCAGTTGCACCCATGTACAAACCAATAATACTACCGACTGCTACAAAGACTAAAGTTCCCCAAAGCACGTCTATTAGCCAAGGATACTTATGGTCTTCATTAGCAACCCAAGGTGCTATTAATAAGCCACCAACAAGCCATCCAACAGCGACCCAAAGTATGGCAATTTGTGTGTGAATGGAACGTAAAACATTAAAAGGAAGTAATTCTTGAGAAAACATGAAATCTTTTTCGGGGCTGGCATACAAGTGAGCCAAATAAGCACCAAGAAGCATTTGAACAACAAATAAACCAACAACAACTGGTACATATTTCAGTAATTTTTGTTGTGATTTAAAGAGTTTTGTGATTTTCATTGCAGGCTCTAAAATCTCATTTTCTTCTTTCTTGAAAAGGTAAGCATACGATAGATAAATAACAAAAACAGTTAATATCCAAAGAATTAAAAATTCGTATAAGGAAATTTTATGTGAGTTAAAACTTACATCTTGATCGATCAAAGGCTCTGGAGGCCAATTATTTGACCACGTTCTCTCGCCTCTAGTTCCTTCCGTTCCTGGACGAATTGATGAAGCTACTAATTGAGACCAATCAAAAAATGCAGCAATTTTAACAGCTTCTTCTGGTAAAATTATACCACCTCTAAAAGCTCTTTTTGGATCGCCATTTACCAATAAATCAGTAATATACTCTACATTTCGATGATAAGCCGCCGCCGATGCATCTGTATAAGTTGTACCTTCTTCTAGTAATTTTGTCTGCTGTTTAACGTCTTGTTTTACACGTTCTTTTACAGCACCTCGCTCAATATTTGTTAAATCTTTTGAGGCTTTTTTATACAATTCATTACCATAAAAATCGTATAAAAACTCAATTCGGTAATGCATGAAATCCGTAGTGAAATCGGGCCCCATATAAGCTCCCATTCCCAGTAACGAACCCCAGTCCATTAAGTCAAATTGCTGGAAAAATACTTTTCCTTCAACGATATCATCGTAAGTATAAAGCACTTCGCCACTCACAGACTGAACTGTTTTTGGTAATGGTGGGACTTCTTTTTGTAAATTTGCTGTATAATAAATCAGCATAGTTACCATAATTAAAGAAATTGTCCAAAACCCAGCCGTCAAGCCTTTCCGAGTCATAAACTTGTCTAATAATGTTTCTTTCATATTACAAAGTTAATTAGTTAATAATTAAGGTTAAAGAAAAATTAAAATTCATTGTTGTATTGTTATGATAAGACCTTTTTTTACTGATTTAATATTTATAATTCAATTAATTGACTTATAATCAATTAATTACACAAAAATAGCATACCGTTTTTTTATACAGATATTAGTTAAAGTTTCATTTTCTCTCAAAAATAACATTTCTAATTGATAAAAAAAATAGATACTCAAATTTTTAAACTATTTTTCTGTGATATTTCATATAATGACGTTTCACTAAAAGTTTTCAATAATTTCTCACGAGTTTCAACCCAAACCTCGTGCATACTACACGGATTTTCATCCGAACAATCGTCAAAACCCAGAATGCAGCCTAAGTATTTATCCATTCCTTCTACTGCATTAATAATATCTGAAATATAAATGTCTTTCGTGTTTTTACTGAAACAGTATCCTCCATATCGCCCTTGTTTACTATTAATCAACTGAACCTTAGATAATAAAGTCATTAATTTTCGGAGATATTTGTCTGAAACACCAAGTTTTTCTATAAGTTGCTTGGCAGAAAAAAGCTCATTATTCTCTTTTGCCATATAGCTTAAAATCCGTATTGCGTATTCTGAGGTTTTACTTAGCTTCATAATTAAAATACTACTTAATGGTAGTATTTGCAAATGTAAATACTTTTCACAGTTAAACAAGTTTTTTCTTGAAAAAAATGTACTTTATACACTCTTTTTTCGTTTATTTGATAACGTAGAATTAATCCTTATAATTAGCTTACTTACCCAAATTTATTAAATAGGAATATGAAACGACCAATTTTAAAATTTAAACGAATCATTCACCACTTTTATAGTCGGCTAGTAATTGTAAGTGTTAGTTTTATTGGTCTTCTTACTGGTTGTGAAATTATTGGAGGTGGATTTGTCGCAATGTACGGAATGCCCATTGCGTCATACAAAATAAATGGAAACATCGTGGATGCGACAAGCAAACAAGCTATTCCAAATATACAAATAAGCACATTGATGCTACAAGGCACGGATACAGAAAGCGGCTTTTCGTTAGACACCATTTATTCAGATATTAATGGAAAATTCGTTATCGAATGGAAAGAAGTTTCCATAGACTTAACTTTTGTGCTAAAAACTAAAGACATTGACGGTCAAGAGAACGGCTTGTATTTAGAACAAGAAATAAGCATACCATTCTCAGAATCAGACCTAAGCGGCGGTGATGGTAGTTGGGATCAAGGTAGTGCCGAAAAAAGCATCACCATCGAAATCAACGAACAACTGAAAAAATAAAATGCTCAGCCTCAAACAGCGTATACAGCTCAATCTTCACAAAGAATACAAAAAAGCAGAAAGCAAGCTGCATCCGCTCACCTACTTGTTTTGGGAAGCGACGTTGCGCTGCAATCTTAATTGCAAACACTGCGGAAGCGACTGTTCCATGGACGCAAGCAAAGTGGACATGCCAGCTGCCAATTTTCTTGCCGTTCTCGATAATGTGCGCCAACACACCAATCCCAACAACGTAATGGTCGCCATCACGGGCGGTGAACCGTTGCTGCGCAAGGATTTGGAAAAAATTGGTTCTGAAATTTATAGCCGTGGCTTTCCTTGGGGAATCGTAACCAACGGCACTACGCTAACAGAAAAACGGCTACAAGGCTTGCTGAATGCGGGTTTACGATCGGTTACTGTCAGTCTCGACGGACTAAAAGAATCACATGAATGGCTTCGTGGAAAAAATACGTACAACAAAACAATCCAAAGCATTGCCATGCTTGCCAAAGTAGACGATTTGGTTTTCGATGTAGTAAGCTGTGTGGATCAAAAAAACATAAGCGAATTAAATGACTTAAAAACACTACTTTCGGAATTAAATGTGCCTGCATGGCGTTTATTCACCATTTTTGCAAAAGGACGTGCGACACAGTACCCCGAACTTTTTTTAGAAAACGCACAATTCCGCCAACTACTGGATTTTATTGCTGATAATCGAAAAACAAAACCCATAGCCAGCTACGGCTGTGAAGGTTTTTTGGGCGAATATGAAGGCAAAGTGCGTGATGGTTTTTTCTTTTGTCGTGCAGGTGTTAATATTTCGTCGGTGTTGATCGATGGCACTATTTCAGCTTGCCCCAGCATGCGCTACGATTATGCTCAAGGAAATATTTATCAAGATGATTTCTGGGATATTTGGCAAAATAAATACGACAAAATGCGCAACCGATCATGGACAAAAACAGGGCAATGCGCCAATTGCTCTTCTTACAAATGGTGCGAAGGAAATGGGTTGCATTTACGCGACGAAAACACTGGCGAACTACTTCTTTGTCATTTGGATAAATTAAGCCTATAAAAACGATTCGGCATTTGGTCCTTCATTAAATAATAAATCTAAAATACTCAAATTAGGCACAAAACCATGCTTATCTCCAAACACTTGTGTATACGGTAACGCTTCAAAATCAGGATCGACCTTTTGCTGGCGTGGCTTGGGATGTATCGAATCCCGAAAATCATCGAATTCGGTACTTTCTGCTACAAAATTTTCAGTATATTCTATTTCGACTTCCAACTGCAACTGCTCAACCATTATTTCGATGATTTGCTGATTCAAATCAAACAAAAACTTAATTTTTTTATCAAAAATGGGCATAATTTCATCGGTATAATACTCAAAATAAGGAGATTGACGATAAGCCGATTCAATGGCTTTTACGTGTTTTTTCTGCCAATCTTCGTAATAAGCAATTTCCAAATCACGAATCAAAACTTTTCGGTCTCTACCTTTTTTTAGCGGAATGGTTAATGCTTGTATTCCATTGGCTGCGTACACGATACAGCGGTTTCGGTAACTTTGTTTCGTAAAATGTTCGTGCTGTTCGAGAAAAAGTTTTGAATATCGTCGGAGTTTTGAATAATATTGTATCGGTGCAAAATATGCTGTCGATAAAATTACTTGTTGCTTATTACTCATAAAATTTGTTTTTTTTGATAGGTCTTCGACCTTTTAGATGTTGCTTACGCACGAATGAAAATGCATTATTAATCAATGGTTTGTCAATAAATAACTAGAAACTCTATTTTGTTACTTAAGGTCTTCGACCTTTTAGATGTTGCTTACTTACGAATGAAAATGCATTATTAATCAATAGTTTGTCAATAAATAACTAGAAACTCTATTTTTTACACTTACTTACAATCAAAAAAAAGATTGAAAAATTGTGCCACACAAAGGAATAATTTAATTTCAACAAATTACAAAATTAAAACAAATGAAACCCTCATAAAGGGATTTATTAAAGATAATTAATCACTCCACACAAGGGAATGATTCAATTTCAACAACTTACAAAATTAAAACAGATGAAAAAAAGAAGTTTACTCTTTGCTCTATTATTGAGCCTTTTTGTTTATTCAGAAACAAATGCGTGTACCAATTTTTTGGTAACCAAAGGCGCATCCAAAGCTGGATCGACCATGATAAGCTATGCCGCAGACTCACACTTGTTGTATGGCGAATTGTATTTTTGGCCAGCAGCAGACTATGCTACAGGAAGCATGCTAGATGTATACGAATGGGATACTGGTAAATTCCTAGGTAAAATAAAACAAGTAGCACATACATATTCTGTAGTAGGAAATATCAACGAATTTCAGTTAAGCATCGGCGAAACCACTTTTGGTGGACGCTCGGATTTACGTGACCGAAGTGGAATTATCGACTACGGAAGTCTAATTTACATCACTTTACAACGAGCAAAAACAGCAAAAGAAGCCATCAAAGTAATGACCGAATTGGTTGCTGAATACGGCTATTACAGCTCAGGCGAAAGTTTTTCTATCGCCGACCCGAATGAAGTGTGGATTTTGGAAATGATAGGAAAAGGTCAAGGAAACACTGGCGCAACGTGGGTAGCTCGTAGGATTCCTGACGGATACATTTCTGGACATGCCAATCAATCTCGCATACGGACATTTCCACTTGACGACTCTGATAACTGTTTATATGAAAAAGATATTATTAAATTGGCTCGTGATAAAGGATATTTCAAAGGAAAAGATAAAAATTTCAGCTTTACTGATGCTTATGCTCCATTAGATTATGGTGCATTGCGCTTTTGCGAGGCTCGTGTATGGTCTGGCTTCCGAAAAGTAAATAATACAATGGATAAATACGAAGATTATGCCATTGGTGATAATCCTGAAAATGTAATGCCATTGTGGATAAAGCCTGATAGAAAATTAGATGCTCAAGATGTAATGGACATGATGAGAGATCATTACGAAGGTACTCCTTTGGATATGACTAAAGATAAAGGTGCTGGTGCATTTCAGAATCCATATCGCTGGCGACCATTAACGTGGAAAGTGGACGATGTTCAATATTGCAACGAAAGAGCCGTTTCTACTCAACAAACGGGCTTTGTTTTTGTAGCAGAAAGTCGCTCATGGTTACCCGACCCAATTGGTGGTATTTTATGGTTTGGATTAGATGATGCTTCTTCAACTGTCTTTACTCCAATGTATTGCGGAATGCTTGAAATACCAAAATCATTTTCGGTAGGAAATGGTTCTCTCATGGAATTTAACAATTCAGGTTTCTGGATTTTTAATCAAGTTAGCAATTATGCTTATACTCGATACAATTTAATTCAACCAGAAATATTGAAAGCACAACAAGAATTAGAAAATAAATTTATGGCTTACCTGCCTGCCGTGGATCAAGCCGCAGCTACTTTGTACAAAAAAGATCCAATGCTTGCTCGCCAATTTATAACAGAATATTCGGTTAATCAAGCAGAACTAACCGTAGCACGCTGGCACAAGCTTTATGCACATTTATTCACAAAATATATGGATGGAAATGTGAAAAAAGTAGATCCAACACAACGTGATCCGAAAATCGTTCAACCAGGCTACGGTGATGCACATTATCGATTAATCATTAATCAAAAAGGTGAGCATTTTCGTATGAAAAAATTGAAAGGCGAAACTGGAGAAAGTCATTAAGATACTGTGATCTTTTTTATGTTATCTTACACACTAGTGTAAATGCTTTCGTTTTTAATAAGAAATGCGAATTAAGGTTTAAAACTGAATAAATGCAGCAGTTAGTCTGCCAAAT
>JAOZTL010000058.1 GCA_029942205.1 Bacteroidales bacterium
GCAAAGCCTTTTGGCCAATTATCAGATAGAAGCGTTGGATTTTTTTTGTGTAACTTGAAAAATTCCAATAACTCATTCCAGTCTTTCATAGAAGGTAATCGCCAGCCAGCAGGGGCTTCTTGCACTGCCACATGATAAGGATACAATCGCCCAAACCATTTTGAACTATCTGCATCGTTATAGCCCCACGAGCCTTCTACTTTTCGTCCATAATTCTGAACAAACCATTCTTTATTATTAATAATAATGGTTCGATATACATCATTTGTTCTATTATCACTAAAAGTACTGGCAGTAATACCTGTCTCGGTATTACGTAGAAGTTTGTTGCTGGATAAATTAAATATCAGGTTGCTATAATCTTGGGCTAAAGCCTTTACTTTTGATTTAGAAAAATTAGGTGTATTCAGTATTTCATTTAATTCTAGCGTTATACGTTCGAGAGAATCGGCATTTTGCCCGATTTGGTCTATTTCTATTTTTATCGCCAATATTTTTTTATTCAACGTGAAATTTTGTGATGTATCTCTTGGGTCTCTTGCTATTTCTATTAATTCTAAATATGCATCATTAATTTCATTTTTAGCATTGTTTAGTTCTGTGTTTTTAGCTTGTAAATCGTTATTTTTTTTATTTACAACAAATAAGAAACCTAAAGCAAATAGCAATAAAGAACTAATAAGAGTAATGGAGAGTTTACGAATAACAGTTTGTTGTTTTTTTCGATATTCTTCTGCTTTAATTTTTTCTTTACGAATAGCTTTTTCTTTTGCTAATCGGACTTGCATTTGTACTGTTCGTGCGGCTTTTGACTTTAGTATTGGGACTACTAACGAGTCGTGCCCAAGTTCATAAACCACTCCTTTCCCTTTTATCTCCTCACTTTTCAGTAAGTGAGAGTTTACTAGAAAATGTAGAGTATTTCTGTCAATTTTAAAAATATCAATAGCATGATTCTCAAAAATGGATAGTTTACTTTCATTTTCGGCATCAATTAAAATCTCTTCTACAAAAAAACGAACATTATCTCGCCAGTCTATATCGATTTGATTAACTACTTTATCGTAAAAATTTCCATATAGATTTTCTAAATCCTTTAAGTGTTGCACTTCTATTATACGAATCCTTTTTTCGATCACTTTTCGTTCAATGCAGTTACAAACGATTTGGAGTAGGGTAGGTACAATTTGTTGCTCGTCCTGTTTGCTCAAAAAATCTAAAATGCGCTCTTGTGCCTCTGTACTGAAAGTGAATGGATTAGATAAAAAATAGCTGTCCTCATTTTTATAGGCAGCAGGTACAGTGATTGCATTCTTTACTTGATTACGGCTCAGTGTTTTTAATTCATAATTATTCGCTAGAATGTCAGGCAAATCGTCACGTAATTTGTCTAATTCGCTAATTTTATCGGAACGCATTACGAACAAAAATTTTATTTTGAGTTCCGTATTTAGCCACTTTTTTTCTTGATTGTTAAGTATTTCTGGTTTATTTCTCAGTGTTTTTCGTACCTCTTTGGGAATATTTGTAAACAGCAATTCGGTCAATTCTTCTTTTGCTTGTTCTATTTGAGCCGAGGGGTAAGAAAAAAATTCTTCGAATTGATCAAAAATAAACACAAAATTTGATTGTTCTTGTTGTGCTTGTAGGCGTTTAAAATATTGCCATAAACAAGATTTTGGTAAATTAAAACTATCGAGATATGATTTTTCTTCTTGATTAATACTGCTATTTCCAAGTATGGATTGCATAAATAATTGTATCAAATCGATATTTTTGCCATAAAAAAAATTGTGAAAATGCATGTACACAGGTGTATACTGCTTTTTTTCTTTTATTTTTGGAATTAAGCCTGCACGAATGAGTGAACTTTTTCCATATCCCGATTTGGAGTACAATACCACAATTTGCTCCAAATCAACCATTTGATATAGTTTCCGAATATCGTCTTCTCTACCAAAAAAAACATTCTGCTGTTTTTCGTCAAAAACTTGTAGGCCTGGGTAGCGATAGTTTCTTTTTTCGTTCATAAGTATATAGACAAAATTAGTTATATATTTACTTGTATGTAAGTCGTTGATTTAATCGATTATAGGTGCATCAGCAACATCAAAAGGGGCGAAGACCTTATTTTACACGTGCCAGTGCCTGTTTACAATTAAGAGATTGATTTCCCCCGTCAATAGATTTTTGATAATTTAAACGTGCTTTCTCTTTGCTTTTTTTAACGCCTTTTCCTTTTTCGTACATAAAGCCTAAGTTATAAAATGCTAGAACATTGCCTCCATCGGCAGCTTTTTTATACCAATCATAAGCTTCTTTGTAATCATGTTCATCAAAATAATAAATATTTCCAAGTCTAACTTGTGAGTAAGCATGTCCTTTGTTGGCTGCTTTCAGATACCAATCTTTAGCTTTTTCTAAATCTTTGAGTAATTGCCCTTTTCTGTACATTTGTCCGAGAGAAAACATAGAGCCCACATAGCCCGATTCTGCCCCACGTGTATGCCAATCCTTTGCACTTGGGTAATCTCTTTGTTCGATAAATAATTCGCCTAATTTAAAATTTGCTTCTATATTACCTTTGGCTGCAGCTGCGGCATAAGCTTGTTTGGCTTCGACTATCTTATTTTCACGTTCGTACAATTCGCCTAAATTAAGCTGCGCTGTAACACTTCCGTTTTCGATTGCTTTTTTTAATTTACTTTCGGCAGTATTGAATTTTTTAGAATTAACTAATTTTTCGGCCTCGTTGATTAATCCCTGGTTAATTACTTCTATTTTTGTTTTTAATAATAAATTTAGTTCTTTATTTTCCTTGAAAAATTCAGGAATAACGGTATAGGAGAAATCTATATAATTTTCTTTCGTTACAATTATTTCAAAAGTATCTTGACGCATTTTAGATGATACACGTATCATAAAAGCACCATGTTCATTGGACTTTTCGGTAAATTTGCCATTAGTTAATTTCACATCTGCAACAAACTTGCCTTGATCGTCTTTTATTGTGCCAAAAAGAATCCCCATTTGATCCATTAATTGCTGTACTTTTTCATTCTTTTGCTCCAATTCCGATTGTAAATGCTCTACTTTGTCTCTTTCTGCAATGGCTTGTTCTTTTTGTGAATCGGCATCCATTTTCAGATTGTAAACCCACAGTACTAAGAAAAGGAGACCAACTACAAATAAAGCAGCTAGCGACAATAAGTAGAGTAATCGTTTGTTTTTACGTTTCTGTTCAGCTTGAACTTTCAATATTTCGTGGCGTTCTTTCGATTTCAGTATCGGTGCTACAAGTGTGTCGTGGCTTAGTTCATACGATTGACCGCCAACGGTGTTGGGCTCGGCACGTAGCAAGTGTGTATCCACCAATTGTCGCAACAATTGTTTACTAATTGCATATTTATTATAAATCACCAATTCGGGAAGGCTTACTCGCTTTTCATCCAAAATTAAGCCTTCTTCAATAAATACTTGTGCTGCTTTTCGATCTTCTTTTTTTGGTATTCTGTCGATTAACGAATCGTAATAGCTCTGAAAAACATTCTTCAAATCAGGCAAATGCGTGTCTCTGACAATGAATTTATTATTTTCATAAAACACGTCAGGTTCTTCAATCATTCGGCTTTCGATGTATTGTGAAACCACCTGTAGCTGAAATGATTCGACTCGTTGCTTGCCATCTTTGGTCAAATAATTAATTATTTTTTTGATCGCTGCTTCATGGTACTCAAATACTGGCGATCGAAAATTAATTCCTTTCGGGGTTAATATTGCTGGAATAATGATAGCATCCTCTGCTTCATGCGCATGCAAGGCTGTTAATTCGTAATTATTTTGTAATATTTCGGGCAAATAATCACGCAATTTGTCCAATAAACTCATGCGATCGGCTCGAATAGAAAATACACATTTTAGATCATTTTTTTGATAAATCGTATTCTTTTCTGATCGAGTAAAATTTTTAGAATTGTCTCGCAGTTGTTTACGAAAAATGTTAGGAACTTCAGAATACAGCAATTCCGCCATTTTTTTCTTAAATTCAAGAATTTGTTCTTCGGGATAAGTAAATATTTCTTCAAATTGATCGAAAATAAAAATGACTCCTTTTGTGCCCAAGCAGACTAATACTTTTTTGATATAAAACCAAATAGAGTTGTCGCTATGCTCAAATTTATTCAAAAAGCTTACTTCGTCTTCGTGAATCAAACTTTTTGTTTCGTTCATTATTTTGGCAATCAAAATCTCGGAAAGAGTCATTTTGTCGTCTTCTACCCATGTTCCAAAGCGAATAGAGAGAGGTAAATAGCGATTGTTAAACTCTATTTCAGGAATTAAGCCTGCATTTAATAAGGAGCTTTTTCCGTATCCCGATTTTGAATAAAGAACGATTAATTGTTCCAAATCAAGAAAACGATAAAGATTTTGAACATCTTCATCACGCCCGAAAAAGAAACTTTTTTCATTTTCAGAAAACGGCTTTACGCCTGGATATCTATATGTCGATTGAGTGTTCATCTTGCTCTAATTCTTTTAATTCGTTATTATAATCCAAAATCGCTTGTTTGATTCGTGCCGACATGAGTAGCTCTTCTTTTTCGTCGATCACGCCACGAGTAATGCGTCGCTTGAGGCTGTTTAGTTGGCTTTTGAGCATACTCAAGTCGTTGTCCATCATTGTATCATTTCTTTTTGCAAAAAAACTTTTCATCAATTCGATGGCTTTTTCTATCTCATTTTCTTCGATATATTCAACGATCTGATCCGATGTTTTCAAATCATTCTTGCTATTAATGCGCAGTATGCCTGCTTCGCTAGAGCTTTTGAATAATTCTTGGATGAAATGACTGTCGGATTGGTGAATAAACTTCATCCGAAATTGACGGTCATACAAATATTCCAATTCTTCGTGTTTGTTTTCAGTTACAAAATATTGTTTTACAGTATATTTGTCGTCGTGCATGTTGAATATGCGAAACATGAATTGCATGAACGATTGATCGAGATTAAATCCCATAAAAACAATTTTATGTGCCGATTTAATTTCGTCTTGCATCGCTTGCGGAATCTTTTTGTTACTCATCACCGATACAAAAAAATCAAACACGTCTTCGTGTGTTAAAATCAGTGATTCGGCATCCAAATAGCTACCAAAAAGATTATACAATAATGGCATCGAAGCCGTTGGCTTTTTTAGTTCTTTGGGCTTATGATTTTTCTTGTAAAAGTCAAATACGTGAGGAAAGTCTTGTTTCGCAAAACTTTGAGACAAGTAATGATCGGGGCTCAAATTAACAATCAAATGAAACGGTAATTGAGCAATTTGTTCATAAATCTTGGGAGAATAATCCTCTCGGAAGTAGTCTTCGATCATGTAACAAATGTCGTTTTTTGTTTCGGGGGGATCAAAAATAAACAAGCCATCTTTTTTATAATAAAAAAAGTTGTCGTCTTCTTCTTTTAGATAATTTATGAGCCTAGATTTTACGCTTGGTTGATCTGCAATAGCTTTAAGTTCAGGACCTAATACTAAGATGCAGCGTTCTTTGCGCAACGATTTTATAATATAATTTACCTCCATAACTATTCGCATAAAAATTTGACTGCAATATAGGTATTATTATTAAGATAGCAAATCAATCTTTATTTTTTTATTAGAGACTTCGATCTATTTTATGTTACTTACACACTTGTATCAAATTATTGAAATTAAAAATGTGTCTAAAAAGTAGATCTATAATTGATTTTGTTCATTAGTTTGTCGTTTGATTAACATTAGAAGGCATAGCGAAATTAGGTGAAATAGAAATATGAGTATGCACATAACGTTTTTTTTATTGTTATCGGCTATTTTATCAAAAAAACAAAATACTTTTTTTATTTCTAAAAAAAAGTATTATTTTCGAGCTTTAAATTAGGTGAATTGTGTAAGCAACATCTAATATCAATTGAACATCAAAACACCTGATAAATTTTAAGATTATAAAACAGAAAAATAGTTTGAATCTATACTGGGTATTTTAAAATTCAATTCAGTATAAAAGGTTTAATATCTTTTAATTATTAATGAAATTAAATTTGCAAAGTAAGCTTAATGTGGAGGATAAATTAATTACCGATACTGTTTTTAATATTCATATTGTTACTAAAAAAATGACAGGTGTGTCAGAATTAAATATGGCTATGGAGCAGCTTGTTGTTGATTATTTGTATACAAAACAATTTATGCTCAAAACT
This sequence comes from Bacteroidales bacterium, assembly GCA_029942205.1. Lineage (GTDB taxonomy): Bacteria > Bacteroidota > Bacteroidia > Bacteroidales > JAOZTL01 > JAOZTL01. Next base: position 6,241 of record JAOZTL010000058.1, read on the forward strand.
CAAATAAGTGAATTTGAAACCAAGTGGAACTTGACTTATCATGAATTTGAGAAAGAATCAGCGAACTGGGAGAATGGGTTTAGCTATGAAATAGAACAAGAATATTACGAATGGGGTGCTTTAGTCTCAGAATTAGAATACTTTGAAAAGATTGGCAAAGATGAATTTGAATGAGAGTTAAGATCACAATTATCTACTTTAAATTTTGTGGAAAATTATGAAATTTCAAAAAGTATGACAACTCAAAGAATAAAAGTTTTTTTGAAAAAGAAAAGTCTATTAAATATATTTTATAATAATCTCTTAATAATACAGTCTTTTATTTTAATAATAAATAATAAAAGAGTTTGGGGGATAGATAGAGATAATCGTATTGGTTGGCACGAGCATTCTATTGTCAATCCTGAAAATCATATTCTTATTGAAGAACAAACAATAGCTCAAATTATTCAAAAACTAAAAAAAAATTGGAGAAAATTTGATTGATTCAATAAAACACTAAAAAAAACGAGTGGTTTAAAATTTCAAAAAAAACATTATGCACATTGCTATTGCTGGAAACATTGGTTCTGGAAAAACGACACTCGCCAGCCTTTTGGCGAATCATTACGGGTGGAATGCCCATTACGAAGACGTGGATGATAATCCATATTTGAATGATTTTTACGATGATATGCAACGTTGGTCATTCAATTTACAGGTTTTTTTCTTAAATAGTAGATTTAAACAAGTTTTAGATATTCGTGATTCGGGAAAAACGGTCATTCAGGATCGAACGATTTATGAAGATGCTTTTATTTTTGCGCCTAATTTGCACTCAATGAGCTTGATGACTACACGTGATTTTGAAAATTATTTTTCGCTATTCCAATTGATGGAAAAACTGGTGTCGCCACCTGATTTGTTGATTTACTTGAAAGCATCCGTGCCCAAATTAGTGAGTCAGATCCAAAAAAGAGGGCGAGATTATGAAAATACTATTCGTTTGGATTATTTGACCAAATTAAACGAACGATATGAAAATTGGGTAAAAACCTACAAATTGGGCAAATTGCTGATTATTGATGTCGATAATCTTGATTTTAAAGAGCATCCAAGTGATTTGAGCTTTGTTATTGATAAAATTGATGCCGAAATTCATGGATTATTTAAATAAGATCTTCGACCTTTTTGATATTGCTTACGCAAGATTATTGTAATAAAAAAGCCTGAAGTATTTCAAATACTTCAGGCTTTTTTTATTTTTGTTAGGCTCATTTTTTATAACGATCCGATCATTTTCATTGGATCTACCCACTCGTCAAATTCTGCTTCGGTTAAATACTCTAAAGCCAAAGATGCTTGTTTTAGAGTCGTTCCTTCTTTGTGTGCTTTTTTTGCAATTGCTGCTGCTTTTTCGTATCCGATGTGCGTGTTTAGTGCTGTTACGAGCATGAGCGAATTGTCTAAATGGCGTTTGATCGTCTCCATATTTGGTTCGATACCGACAGCCAAATTATCATTAAACGAAACACAAGCATCACCAATTAAGCGAGCTGCTTGCAAGTAATTATAAATCATTACAGGCTTAAACACGTTCAACTCAAAATGCCCGTTCATGCCGCCAACCGTGATTGCTGCATCGTTTCCTACTACTTGTGCACACACCATGGTCAAAGCCTCTACTTGCGTAGGGTTTACTTTTCCTGGCATGATAGACGATCCTGGCTCGTTCGATGGGATAATGATTTCGCCAATTCCACTACGAGGGCCCGAAGCCATCAAGCGAATATCGTTGGCTATTTTCATTAAGCTAACAGCGATTGTCTTCAATGCGCCAGATGATTCAACGATGGCATCATGTGCTGCAAGACCCTCGAATTTATTTTCGCCCGAAACGAATGGATTACCCGTAAATTTGGCAATGTTTTCTGCCACCAAATTAGCATAGCCTTTTGGTGTGTTAATGCCTGTACCAACGGCTGTTCCGCCCAAAGCAAGTTCGGTCAAATGCTCCAAAGTGGCTTTTAAAGCTTTCAAGCCATGGTTCAATTGCGATACATAACCCGAAAATTCTTGACCAAGCGTAAGTGGCGTAGCGTCCATCCAGTGCGTGCGACCGATTTTTACCACCTCTTTGAATGTGTCCGATTTTTGTTGTAAGGTATCTCTTAGTTTTTCAACACCAGGAATAGTTGTTTCTACAATCATTTTGTATGCAGCAATGTGCATTGCCGTAGGAAAAGTATCGTTAGATGATTGTGATTTATTCACGTCGTCATTCGGGTGAATTAATTTTTGTCCTTCGCCCAATTTTCCGCCTAGCATAACGTGTGCACGGTTAGAAACTACCTCGTTTACATTCATATTCGATTGAGTACCCGATCCCGTTTGCCAAATTACCAATGGAAATTGCTCGCTTAATTTGCCCGCAATAATTTCATCACAAACGCCAGAAATTGCTTCTTTTTTTTCTTCAGCCAATACACCTAATGCATGATTGGTATGTGCTGCGGCTTTTTTTAAATAACCGAAAGCTTCAATAATTTCCTTAGGCATCGACGCATCTTCGCCAATTTTAAAATTCTCTTTTGAGCGTTGTGTTTGTGCACCCCAATATTTATCGGCTGGGACTTGTACTTCGCCCATAGTGTCTTTTTCTATTCTGTAATCCATTTTATTTAGTTTTTATTTAAAAATATTTGTGTATAATAATAAGTTCCATCACTACTTTCAATAGCAGCAACGCCAATATGCGTGTAATTTCCTTCCATATTTTCACGATGCCCATCTGAATCTATCCAGCCTTGAACAACTTTTTCTGCCGTTGTGTAGCCGTATGCAACATTTTCGGCTGCTGCCCCACCTCCTATTTTGCTGGTAAGAGAACTGATTCTGTCCGAAAAATTTTCGTGGCTAATTGTCCCCTGATCAATCATGTAAAGTGTGTGCTCTTTGGAATATTTCCAAATGGTTTCTTCCATTTCGAGCACATCTTTGCCTAGTGAAGCTCTATATTCGTTCGTTAAGCGGAGTATTTCCAACTCCATTTCTGAATAGGTCTCCGATAAGGATAAGTTATCATTCTCTTCACAACCAGTGAAAGTAAATAATAATGTGCTCGCTAAAATTAAAAAAGTGATTTTTTTCATAGTGTATAGTTTAAAGTTTTTGACCGATTTGATATTGCTTGTATTACTGTGCAAATTCCTGTTATTCAGTGAGACTTGGAGTTGTTAATCGAATATTTCATAATTCAATGAAGTGTAAGTAACATCAAAAAGATCTAAGACCTTAGTTGTTCAATATTTTCAGCAGGATCGCCCCATACCGCTTTTTCGCCATCCACAATTATTGGGCGTTGAATCAATTTTGGATTTTCCACCATTGCTTTAATCTATTCCTGATCGCTTAATTCCTTTCCTTTATATTCTTGTTTAAAAACTGCTTCTTGTTTCCGAATCATTTCCAATGGCGTTTTATTTAATTTATTCAATATTTCGGATAATTCGCTTTCACTGAAACCCGTTTTTAAATATTGAACAATCTCAAACTCAATATTTTTGGATTCAAGATAAGCTAGTCCTGCTCTACTTTTCTTGCATCGTGGATTGTGATATATTTTCATAGTTATAATATTATTTAAAGTCGAAGACCTTACTTATTACATTTTATTAAATATTTTGATTCTTCTAATGTTTTTTCTTTCGATTTGAAACCAATGTAAATTGCATCACTTTTATCAATAGATAATTTATAAATTAAAGGGAAAATTTCTTGCATTTCCTCACAAAATGTTTTTTTAAAATTAATATAATCACTGTTCTCCATATATTCTAAAAAACGAGCAAAAGCAGGCTGTTCGCCATGAAAATCGTGAATAATAATAGCATCTTTAGCCAATCGATTCATTTCTTCGAGCATTTTTTGGCGGCTGTTTCGTAGCATACCATGCATGACATACGATGCCGTGATTAAATCAAATGAACCGTCTTCAAATTCATCAAAATTTTCACCATCCACCAAGCTGAATGTTAATTTCCCTCGATAACGTCTTTTTGCACCTCTCACCATGAGCTCGGCAATGTCTACTCCATGCACTTTTTCTGCACCTCGCTGTTGTAGCAAAGCTCCCCAAGCACCTGTTCCACTACCGACATCTAAAATGCTTTTTCCTTGTAACGGAATGTTTTTGTCGAGCTTAACGGAGGCTTTTTTGTACCAAATTCGCACCAATGGATCTACTAAATGGTAAATTGGAGCTATCAGATTGAAAATTCGATGTGCGTGTTTATGTGATTTTACTACATAGGTCATAATTAATTGTTTCTAAGG
>JAOZTL010000059.1 GCA_029942205.1 Bacteroidales bacterium
GGTTAATATTTTATCGTCCAATAATGGTCGTGTTCTTTTATCACGTTCTATTCGTATTTTTTCATTCAGCAAAGTCATTTTTTTATAGAAATCAGTAATTGTCAATCCATATTTTCGAGCAACAGCAATGCTATCTTTCTGAATATGAAGAATATTAACACCATTTTCCCAATTGCCTTCTGCTACAACAGAATAATATTCGGAGTACATTTCGCTATCAGATCCCATGATTTGTTCGATCTCTTTTTGTGTCCAAACATAGAATTTTCCTTCTATTCCTTCACTATCTGCATCTATTGACGAAAAAAAAGCACCTTCATCTGACATTAACTCCCTTTCGATAAAAGACAATGTTTCTTGTACTATTTTTTCATAGTACGGTTCTTTTGTTATTTGATATGCGTTTGCGTACAAACTGACCAATTGAGCATTGTCATAAAGCATTTTCTCGAAGTGAGGAACTTTCCAGTGTTCGTCTACCGAATAGCGGTAAAATCCACCGCCTACGTGATCGAAAATACCACCATAAGCTATTTTATTTAATGATAAAAAGGCATGTTCAAGAACATCCGAATTTTGACTATAATAATAATAGTGCAGTAAAAATAGAAATGAATTAGGAAGTGGAAATTTAGGAGCTTTTTTATTTCCTCCATTTTTTGAATCAAAAGAAGATGACCATAAATTATATATTTCATCTAATTTTTCTTTCTTAAAATCACTTTTTTCTTGTTTTTCATCAATCAAATCATAACTATACATACTTTGTCGCAATTCTTCCGCAGCTTTCAATACTTTAGCTTTTTCTTTGTCGTAAGTATTTGTTAAACTCTTAAGTATTTGCAACCATTGTTGAGGAATAAAATAACTTCCTCCATAAATAGGACTACCATCAGGAAGCGCAAAGCAATTTAGTGGACAACCACCTTGTCCATTAATTATTTGTACAGCATTCATATAAATTTGGTCAATATCTGGACGCTCCTCCCTGTCCACTTTTATACAAACAAAATGCTGGTTCATAAAAGCAGCAATTTCTTCATTTTCAAATGATTCTTTCTCCATCACATGACACCAGTGGCAAGCAGCATAGCCAATGCTTATCAGTAAAATTTTGTCTTCATTTTTTGCTTCTAACAAAGCCGCTTCATTCCATGCATGCCAATTTACAGGATTATGCGCATGCTGTAATAAATAAGGGCTACTTTCGTGTATTAATTGATTCGTATGTTTTTTTATCATGATTTTTTTTTATACAAGCAAAATTACACTAATTTAGATTAATTCTAAATAAAAATTTAAAAAGATTATTTTTAATTTTATTAAAAACACAAAACAAACGTAAATGCTTTTAATTAAGAGTTTTATTTATTTTAAATCTTCAAAAACTTTTTTTTATTTTTTTTAAACACTCATTTGTTCGATTTTTGATGATAAAAAACGACACTAAATTGATTTTTTAAAAAAAAAACAGCAAAACGTATTTTCTTTTTTCGCTAGGATTGTTAAATTTGTATAAGAATTAATATGTAAATAAATACACTTAGAAAAACAACTAAAGTAACGTAAATACGACACAAAACATACGTATAAATTGTTTTTTTATAATAAATAAATACATTATTCATAAAAAGAACAAATATGAATAACCGAAAAACAGGTCGAAATTTATTTTCTCGGACATTTGATTTGAGACCAGATGAGCTATTGAAGTTTAAACTTCTTTTTCTTCATTCATTTTTTCTTGGTTTCTTTATTGCTGTATACTTTGTTCCTGCTAATTCCATATTTATAAAGAATTATGGTATAGAGTACCTACCAATAGCTTATATTGTTTCAGGAATAGTCGGTTATATTGTATCATCCATATATTCTTCATTACAAAAAAAAGTAAAAAGTAAAAATTTATTTTTTGGAACAATATTATTAATGCTAATAATAACATTAGCATCAAGAATACTTCTTCCATGGATAAGTGAAGAATACATTAGCTTTTTTGTCTTCATTTGGGCATGGCCTTTCATTTCTTTGGTTGGAATTGAAGCAGGCGGCTTGGCTGTTCGCTTTCTTAACTTAATCCAAGTCAAGCGATTATTCGGATTAATCAATATGGGAGGCGTAATTGCCTCTATATTAGGATATTTATTAATTCCATTCTTGATGTCATTCATTTCGCACCCATACGATTTGTTGTATGTCGGTGTATTTTTCATACTTGCAAGTATTGTCGTGCTATTTGTTCTTTACAATAAAGTCCCTGAAAATACAACGCAAGAATCCGTTTATTCAGGAAAAGGAAAAAATACTTCTTTCCGAGAACTGTTTAAAGAACGTTATTTTGTATTGATTTTTATTTCAGCAACTATCTCAATGACAGTTGTATACATAACAGATTTTGGCTTTCTGGCTACAATAAAAGCACAAAAAGACATATTACAAGATTCGCAATCGCTCTCTCAATTTTTAGCCCTCGTTTACGGTGGATTGAAAATAGGAGAAATGCTTATTTCCTATTTCTCCAGTCGAATATTAAGTAAGTATGGAATAAAACTTGGTTTAATTATATTACCAATATTTTCGACAGGACTAATTTTATTAGCAGCTGTACTTGGGCTTTTGGATGGAACATCTACCATTGCTTTTTTAGCAGTAATGACTATAAATAAGTCCATGGAACGCATTCTTCGACGTGGGCTTGACGATCCTGCTTTTAATGTTCTGTACCAGCCTCTACCAAGTAGCCAAAAGCTTGATATACAAGCAAAAGTAGGTATTGTTATTCAATTATCGACAGGGGTTGCTGGAATATTATTGATTTTCTCTAACTACATATTACAATCTACTGAAGGATTTCAACTCAAATATTTCTCATTCTTTTTCTTGCCATTACTTATTTTTTGGGTATTTATAGCCATCAAATTATACGAATCTTATAAACAAAAACTAAAACAAATCCTAACCGATTTGACAAAAAAGAAAGATCGAGATGTTTCCAGAAATTTATATGGAGACGAATTTTTAGTGAAAAAATTAAAAAAATTCAATGAAAATGTTGTCTCTTTAAGTGTTTCTATTTTATCAGAGACAAAATCGTCTAAGTTAGAACACTATGCATCAAGCATTTTGGAAAGAAGTGGAAGCGATATACGAAAAATAATTCTGCATAGTATCGATCCCACTTGGCGCAAACGAGTGTTGCAATCGGTAGAGCGTATCGCCGACAAAGCAGAATCTGAATCAGAAAAAGAATTGATTCAAGAGGCTTTTGTTTTGCTTGATAGCACAAAAATAAACGCTATTACAGATGAAAAATTTGAATTACTAAAAAAGATGGCAACTTATGAAGATAAATTGACATTACTGAAGATTTTAGATAAGAAAAAAATAGAAAATAGCGAAATTTTAATAGACAAATTACTTGATGACGATGATCGACAAATAAAAATAGCTGCCATTCATTTAGCTGCAAAAAAGAAAGATCCTGCACTAAACAAAAAGCTTGTTGATTTGATGGCATCTCGTAATTATTCGCATACTAGCGGAGAAGCATTACTTGGAATAGGTGATAAAATTATTCCTGAATTAGAAAAATATTTTGCTACCGATACAGCCAACGAAATATTATTGCGAATACTCGAAATTTATGCAAAAATAGGCTCAACTGTTGCTAAAAAAACACTAGTCAATCACTTGAATCATAGCAGTAAAGAAATAAGATTTGCTACTATTCGAGCTCTCAATTATTGCCGTTATCAAGCAAAAACTGAAGAATTGCCATTTATCGACGAAAAATTACAAGAAATAGTTCAAAATATAATGTGGATTTATGCAAGTATAAGCGATATTGAAGATTCTAAAAATACGCTGAAATTGTACCAATCGCTAGACCTATACAGAGAGTTGCATTTTGAAGCGATTTTCAATGTTCTTAGTTTTATGTATAACCCACGAATGATAAGCCTCATACGCAAAAATATTATTGGTAAAAATACAATTTTTGCGATGGAAATTATCGATAATTTCATTTCTCAAGATATAAAACAATACATTGTGCCTTTATTTGATGACATCTCTGTCAATCAAAAAATCAGAAAATTAGGTCATTATTTTCCACAGAAGAAATTAAATTTAACTGAACGGTTAAAAGAAATCATAATTTATGGTGATGAAATAGTTGATAACTGGACAGTTGCCAAAGCTGTAGAATTGCTAGGCAAGATTCATAAAAAGAAGAAAACAAAAACGGTTTCTTACAATGATAATCGATATGAAAGTATAGAAAAATGGACTCCAGATAATGTATTACAAACGTTAAATCGCATACGACGAAGCGAGATTTCGGATGAAATATTTGTATGTCTTTTTCATAGTCAAGAGTTGGTATATTCGAGTGCAGCAAAGGTGGTTTTTGATGAAAATCCTATCCGATGTTTTGATTATTTAGAAAATATGTCGGAAGAAAAACAAAGCTTGATTCCTATTTTAAAAAACAAAGAATACTTAGTAAGTGATCGAATAAAATTAATTAAACGCTTGCCTATATTTTTCAATATTCCCGAAAACTTATTGGTTAATTTAGCACAAAAAGTAAAAGTGGTTCTTTTGGAAAAAGATAAAAGCATTTCGATTATCCCAAAAGAAGGCGAAGAACAAATTATTGTAGTGCTCAATGGTAGTTTAACGTGTAAATTTGACAACTCTTTGGTGTTTAAGCGTAATCAAATCATCACACGTTCGCATCGAAAACATGCAGACGAGCTAATTGCAAACAAACGAAGCTTACTACTTTCAGTGAATCGTGCAGATTATTTCAATGTTCTGATTGATGATATTTCTATTATTCGCTATATTTTTGATGATCTAGCTGTCTGATGATTCAGAATCGTCTTCGTCCTCTTCTTCCTTTTCTTTCTTAGCAATTTGTTCTTTTAATTGCTGTAATTCTTCTAATTGAAGTATAAATTCAATTTCTTGTAGTTCTTTTTCTTTCGCCTGTGCCTCGAACTGAGCAAGGAGTTTAGTGTTTTTTTCAGAAATAATAACTGCTTGAATGGTAGATGCCGTATTTTGAGATAATCTTTCGGCAAATTTGATTTCATAGTCTTCAAAATATCGAAACGAAGCAATTTCGATAATTCCGAAAAACTGGTCTTCTATCTTTAATGGCAAAATAAGCAAACACTTTGGATTAGCTGTTCCTAATCCTGAAGTAATCTCTATATAATTATCAGGTAAGCTGGTAATATAAATAGTTTTTTTTTCGAGGGCACATGCTCCAATCAAACCATCGCCCATTTCTACTCTTTTTTTGTGAAATCGCTGTCTGTTGTAGGCATAAGAGGCTCTTAATTGTAAAAAATCAATCCCTTGCTCATCAGTTTCTTTCACGAAAAGTCCTCCTTGATTGGCATCCATATAACTAATCAAGTTTGAAATTATATCAAAAGCTAAGGAATCAATATTGTTACTATTTTTACGCAATAGTTCACTAAATTTGGCTTGCCCTTCATTTATCCAGTTCCGACGTACTATTTCTTCCCCTCTATTTATCTCTTCTTGTTTGGCAATATCCAGACTTTTACGCATTTCCAGCAATGAATTTCCCAAAACATCTTCTTTGCTAAGAGGCGAAAAAGATGTTTTCAATTCTCCTTGTCCTATTTTTTTTGAAAATATAATATATTTATTAACTCCATCGACAACTGCCGCCAGCGAATGCTGAATATCTCCTAATTCATCTTTTCGGCGTACTTTTATGGAAGTAATTTGTTTTCCAAGAGCCAAATCATTCAACTGCTTACTAATAAAGCTAATGGATTGATTGATTTTTCGTAAAACCAAGTAAAGAAAACCACCTGACGATAAAATCAACACAATACTAATAATTATAGTAATCCATATTAATAATCGAATTCTATTTCTAGCATTTTCTTTTCTATTTTCTACTTCTTTTTGTATTTGATCGATATAAGTTCCTGTCCCAATAACCCAGTCTAGTGGTTCAAAATAGCGAATATAACTCAGCTTTGGGAGTTTTCGATTACTTCCTAGTTCATAGTAATCGTACTGAAAAAAACCTCCTCCGTTTTCTGCACAAATATCAGCAAAAATGGCATAAATATTTTCATTATTATCACCTACCAAGAATGTTTGTGCTGTTCCTTCTATTTCGGGCTTTCCTGGATGTAAAATAATGGTGTAGGGCGATTCAAATTTATTAATCCATACATATCCGTCTTTTCCGAAGCGTAAAGTTCTAATATTTTCAAGTGTAATTTTTAAAACATTTACAACAACCATTTTTAACTCATCATTTCCGCTATTTTTCAAATCTATACCATACTTTTTTTCAATCATTGAGGGTTGCGAACTGGAATAACTATCAGCAATCATATTATACGAAATGTCTACCATATCCTTAATATTCTCTTTGACCAGTTGCATTTGAACTTTTTCAAATTCATTAATATTATCTTCGGAGAATTGTGTCATGATGCTGAGTACAAAAATGGAGATAATAATGATAGAAATAAGTATCGTAACACTTGTAAATATAGGTAGTTGTAGGCTCAGTTTCATAAGAGTTGCATTATGGATTACTCTAAAAAAATAGTTTGTTTATTGGCATTACAATTTTACGGTTTTTTTTTGAAAAATCAAACAGAATAAAGTCTTCGATCTGTTTAATATCGCTTATTTAACCCTATAAATATCTATGGATCAATAAAATACAAAATCATAAAAGGTGTAATTAATTTTATTTATCTGAAAATCTTAATAATAATCGACTTGTATATTCTTGGATAAAAATCAAATTTTATACCAAACAATAAGTTTAAGCTCTTCTTCTTAAATTTAGGAACGCAAATGTACGAGTTTTTTGACCTTTCATAATTAAATGTCTATGTGTATTTTTAAAAAAAATGTACATTACTTAGCACTGAATTTCATGTAAAATTTAGCTGTTTCTTTTATTTTATCTCCTGAAAAAAGATCTGTATAATACTGATTATTGATGTAATTCTGTGTTTGATTACAATAAAAATCACTAGCAGGAATTCCCGATGTACCTGTAGGAATGATTGTAAGTGAAGCATCCCAGTCGTGTGGAGTAAAAATATGACGATGTGATGCTCCATGCGATGTGGCATCAAAACCAGCCTTGAGCGAATACGAATAAGGCGAAACTGTATGCCAACTACCGCCTACCGAGTAAGCTCCTTTGTTTAATCCAAAGAGAATATCCAGTATTTTTACCGATCCCAGCGGATGCTTGAAGGTGATTTTGTGTAAATTTCCCCAAAGCCAATCGTTTGTATTTTCTCCATATTTATTTTCTAACGAAGCAATCGCATCCCGATAGCTTTGTCGGATGATGTCGCTCCGAGTCTCTTTCACGTTACTTGTTTGTGAATTGTCGTATAATTCGCAATCACTTTTCCATGTATTTTGGATAAAATTAAATAAAATAAGTTTATTGCCAAGAATTTCGTTATATCGTTTGCTGTCCAAATCATCTTTGAGAATATTTTTTATCATTTGAAAAGAAAATTCCTCAAAAATAGTAGGTGCAATCGCATTTGTAGCCATGTCGGTATTCCAATTATTAAGGCTATCACGTCCAATTTTTTCATTGGCATTCAAATCGTCCATTTGTTTTATTTCGGCAATAATATCGGGTAGGTACGTTTTTGCCAAATGTGATTTTTGATCGGCATGCATGCGTTTAAAATCATCGACAGACAATTTTTCTTTTGCCTCCAGCATTTCCACAATACGGTTGTATCGGTACGGAATCGAAAACCAATGACTGATGTAATGTGGGTAATCGTCGCCAACCGTGCGATTATTGGCCGAAGCCACGTAGCCACATTCTGGATTATAACTATACGGAAGCTCCTCGAAAGGCACTATCCCCGTCCAATCGTAGAGGCTGGTATCGCCTGGATAAACGTTGATGCCACTGCCTTTCCGAATTGGTAGCCCAGCACAAGTTTGTAATCCAATATTGCCTTCGGTATCGGCATAAATAATATTTTGACTGACAGAAATGAACGTTTTTACTGCATCTCGAAAATCTGCCCAGTTGGTTGCCCTATTGAGTAAATAAAGCGAGCGAATTTCGTTACTATAATGAAAACCAAGCCATTGCATAGAAATAACTTCATCGTTAATATTCTTAAACGACGATACCACAGGTCCTCGATGCGTGAATTGAAGCATGATTTTTTGTGCTTTGCCATCTTTTATTTGTATGGTTTCTTCCTTTAATTCAAAATCTCTCCATTCGCCGTCCAGTTTATATTGATTTTTATTCTCAGGATTGATGGTTTCTTTGTAAAAATCGGTTTCATCCACCGAAACATTTGTCATTCCCCACGCAATGTGGCTGTTATGACCTGCGACAACGGCAGGCGCACCAGGAATAGTGAGTCCTGTAACGTCTAATTTCCCATCAATAACCAAATGAATTTGATACCAAATACCTGGAGCAAAAAGTCCTAGGTGCATGTCATTAGCAAAAATCGCCTTTCCTGTTACACTTTTCTTTGCCGAAACCGCCCAATTATTACTCCCAAAAAACACGTTAGCTCCTAGCGATTCGAGCATGGCTGTTTGATCTAAAAAATCGGTAGTACTCGTGATGGTTGCCGAATCGAGTACAAAATCGGAAAATACCACATCTTGATGCTTGCTCATATTTGGGATAAAATGCTTGATTTTGTCGCCCAATTGTTGCTTTAATTTGTGCAATAGAAATTCGTTTCCCCAGCCCGAAGTCAAATCCCAAGCCATGTAACCAATTAAATTGACAGAATGTATTGCTTGCCAATTCTCTGGCGTATAGCCCAAAATAGTAAATTCGGGAGGTAAATTGTCTGGATTATCTGCAATGAATTGATTCACACCATCGGCAAAATATTCGAGAGCTTCACGCATTTCGGGTTGCAACGAATCCAGAATAATTACTGATTTTTCGGGTATTCGTAATGCTCGCATCAACAAGTCGGTTTGAATGGTTTTATCGCCAAATATTTCAGACAATCTACCAGTAGTTACTCGTCGGAGTAAATCCATTTGCCAGAGACGATCTTGCGCCATAATGTAACCTGTGGCAGTATACAAGTCTTTTTCGTTAGACGCATAAATATGTGGAACTCCACGTGCATCACGCAATACTTCCACATCGCTAGAAATACCTGAGAGTAAAATATTTTCGTTATAATCAGGAATTGCCTTCGTTTTGATATGCTGCAAATAGCCCAAGCCTACGAGTAAGACAACTGCTACAAGACCTAAAAATGTATATAAAACTTTTTTCATTTGCTCAGTATATTTATTGGAAAATTCTAATTAAACTTTTCACTTTCAAATTCCGAAATATTCTTCACTTCTTCATCAAATTCAATTCCGATAAGGAAAATTTCTTTGCCTAAATTTAGATATTTTTCGTGATATTTTCGCTCTTTTATTTGTTCTAATGCATTTTTTTTATTGATTTTCATTTTAAACTCAAAAATAAAAATAGCTGTTTCTGTTTTTACAGTCAAATCAATTCGACCTTTGTTGGTAAAATCTTCGGGAATAATATCAAAACCTTGAGCTGCAAAAAAGGCATAAAACATGGATGAATAAAAGCCTTCAAACTCTGCAATGTTATTTTTTCGATACCAATCGTAAGGAATACACGAAAAAAAAAATTTGAAAGCTTGCTCTAAATCTTGTGGTTTATTTTCGGCAATTGCATAATAAATTTGTACATACAATTCGCTACGTTCTGCTGAATCAGCTGCTACTGTGTAAAACATACGCAACAAATACTCATTAAAACCAAAACGAACTTCTTTATTAGGAAAACTCAACTGGTATATCGTCTGAAAACCAATTTTCTGAATACTTTTTATAGATAAATATCCCGTTTGAAAAAGTAATGCTGACAAATCTATTTGGTCAAAATCAAATTCACCCATTTGCTTTTTAGTCAAACTAGAGTTTTCAACATTAGGTAAATAAAAAGTCTTTTGCTTCAAGAGTTTCATTAAAAAAGTAGGAGTTGCTGTATCAAACCAAAAAGAATCATACTCTTTAGAATTTAAAAACAACAAAATACTATACGGATTGTACAAAGCTTCACCTAAAAAATTATATCCATCATACCATTCTTTTAGTTTTACCAGATCTACATCATGCAAATAATCGACAAAAACCGTTTCTAAATCTTTTTGTGTATATCCGCAAATATCGGCATATTTTTCGCTTAACGAAATATCTGTTATATTATTTAATTTACTAAAAATACTAGTCTTGCTAAATTTTGAGACACCAGTAAGAAAAACAAATTTCAACAGTTTCTCCATTTCTTTTAGTACCGAATAAAAACCCGCAAGTTGCTCTCTCATAACACTTGCAGCTTCATTTGTTATATTATCTAAAATTGGTTTGTCGTACTCATCAATTAAAATAACAACAGGCAAGTTGAATTTAGTGTTTAATTTTGTAATCAACTCTTTAAAT
>JAOZTL010000060.1:0-8307 GCA_029942205.1 Bacteroidales bacterium
TTTTGTGCATCAATAAAACAAAAAATAAATCATTTTTAGAATCATAATTATTACCTCAATTTAGTATAATTGCGTAGCACATCAAAAAAGGTCGAAGACCTTAGACCTTAAATAAATAGCTTATTATGGCATTAGAAAAATACACAACAAAAGAGGAATTAATTGCTATTTTTGATAAAAATACGGCATTTTTATTGTCAGAAAAAGAACAAAAAATAGCTATCGAAGCCTTACAGCAACTCGATTTCCCAACACCAAAGCAAGAAGATTGGCGATACACCAAACTCAATACGATACTCAAGCATCCATTCAAGCAAGCAACTTATCGTGATTTAGACCAAAAAACACTCGATTTGTTTACTCTGAAAGACTTAGAGGCTTACAAGCTCGTTTTTGTTAATGGATTTTTTATCGAAGAATTATCCGATTCCATTACGGATAAAATTCAGATAACAAGCATAAACGAAGCGAAATCAAACAAACAATTTACCAATTATTTAGGAAAAATAAGCTCTTTGGATAATAATTTGTTCTCGGCACTTAATGCGGCATACGCTGTCAATGGTGCGCTTATTTATGTTCCTAAAAATAAGGTACTTGATAAGCCAGTGCACATCATTAATTTGACCGACGGACAAACACAAAAAATACTCGTTCATACTCGAAATTTGATTGTGCTGGATGAAAATGCGCAAGCCGAAATCATCACAACTTACCATTCGTTGAGCACCAATTTTACGTTTAATAATATTGTGAACGAAATTATGTTGAATGAAAATGCAAAGCTGGATTATAATATGTTGCAAGGAGAAGGAAATGAAACTTTTCAAATCAACCAAACGGCTGTACTACAAAAAACGTATAGTCGATTGAAAACCAACACAATCACTTTGTGTGGTATGCTGGTTCGTAACGACTTGAATGTGAAAATAGATGCTGAAAATTGTGAAACACAGTTGAATGGATTGAGTTTGCCCGACAAAAAACAGCATTTTGACAATAACTTATTTGTACGCCATGCATACTCCAATTGCACGAGTAATCAGCTCTACAAGAGTGTGGTAGACAATAATGCGACTTCGGTATTTTCGGGTAAAATATTGGTAGATCAAGATGCACAAAAAACGGACGCTAACCAATCAAACAAAAATGTACTACTGACAGCCAATGCCACAGCATTGAGTAAGCCACAATTGGAAATTTATGCCGACGACGTGAGCTGTACGCATGGCTCTACTACTGGACAATTAGACAAAGAATCTCTCTTTTTTATGCAAACACGAGGCATTAGTAAAAACGTTGCACAACGTCTGCTTTTGCAAGGCTTTGTGGGTGATGTGATTGATTCTATTGGAATTAAGGCTTTTCGCAACGAAATAAAAAGCCTTATCGAAGCTCGTTTGTCTGGCGAAAAGGAAGAAAATTATTGTATTAAGCACAAACAAAATAGATAAAAATGGATACAATTCGAGCAGATTTTCCGATACTTCATCAAAAGGTGTACGACAAGCCGTATGTTTATTTAGACAATGGAGCTACTACACAAAAGCCCAAAGTGGTGATAGAAGCTGTTAAAAATTTCTATGAACAAACCAATAGCAACATACACCGAGGCGTACATTTATTGAGCGAAAAATCGACAGAACAGTACGAGCAAGCACGCAGTATGGTTGCCGAATTTATCCATGCAAATAGTACCAATGAAATTATTTTTACCAAAGGAACAACGGATTCTATCAATTTAGTCGCTTTTTCGTTTGGTGAAAAATACATTGTTGCCAACGACGAAATTATTGTGTCGGAAATGGAGCATCACTCGAATATCGTTCCATGGCAAATGCTGTGCGAGCGCAAACAAGCAAAACTAAAAGTATTGCCATTTGATGACAACGGCGAATTGTGTATCGAGAAGTTGGATGAATTAATAACTAAGCGAACAAAATTAATTGCTGTTACGCATGTTTCTAATTCCTTGGGAACAGTAAACCCAATAGCCGAAATTGTGAAAATAGCACATGCAAAAGGCGTGAAAGTGTTGGTAGACGGGGCACAAGCCATTCAGCACACCGCAATTGATGTGCAAGCGTTGGATTGTGATTTCTATGTTTTTTCGGGACACAAAATTTATGCAGAAACAGGCATTGGCGTTCTTTACGGAAAAGAAAAATTACTAAACGAAATGCCTCCGTATCAAGGTGGTGGCGACATGATTAAGGAAGTTACGTTTGAAAAAACAACGTACAGCGATTTGCCGCTCAAGTTTGAAGCTGGCACAAACAATTACGTTGCTGCCATTAGCCTTGGCGAAGCAATTAATTACGTACAAGCAATTGGAATAGAAACTATTGCGGCTCACGAAAACAAACTCGTGCAGTACGCAAGCCACAAATTGGGAACTATCGATGGACTAAGAATTTATGGAACAGCGACCAACAAAGTGAGCGTTATTTCATTTTTGGTCGATAATATTCATCATTACGACATGGGGATGATGCTCGATAAAATGGGAATTGCCGTTCGTACTGGCTCGCATTGCACGCAGCCAGTGATGGCTCATTTTGATATTACGGGAACAGTAAGGGCTTCCTTTGCTTTTTATAATACAAAAGAAGAAATCGACCGATTATACGATGGCATTATCCGAATAAAGAAAATATTTGCATAGCGTTGTGTTCTTAATGAACACTTTACTGTTAATGTATAAGAAATATCAAAAAAGATGAATATACACGAAATACAAAACGAAATAATAGAAGAATTCGCCATTTTTGACGAATGGATGGATAAATACGAATATTTAATCGAATTAGGAAACTCGTTACCAGTAATCGATGAAACACACAAAACAGCTAGCAATCTGATCAAAGGCTGCCAATCGCAAGTGTGGCTCGATGCCGAGTTGCAAGACGGAAAAATTCAATTCTCGGCAGATAGCGATGCAATCATCACCAAAGGCGTGGTGGCACTGCTTATTCGAGTGATGACAAACCGCTCACCACAGGAAGTCATGTATGCCGATTTGTTTTTTATTGATAAAATAGGCTTATCCGCCAATTTGTCGCCAACTCGCTCCAATGGGCTTGTATCCATGATTAAACAAATGAAAATGTACGGAATGGCTTTTGATGCTAAAATGAAACAAGAGCTTTAAGGTCTTCGACCTTTTTGATGTTGCTTATTGTATTAAATTATAAATTATCTAAACGGTTTGATTCCGTTGAAAAAAAACATACAGATTATGAGTGTAGAAGAGAAAAAAGATTTTTTGCAACTCGAAAGAGAAATACTTATCGTGTTGAAAAATATCTACGATCCCGAAATACCTGTAAATATTTACGATTTAGGATTAATTTATGAAATTGACGTGGATGATTACGATAATGTGGATATTCAAATGACACTGACTGCACCAAACTGCCCTGTTGCCGATTCTATCGTAAGGGAAGTAAACGACAGAGTGAGCGAAATACGAGGCACACAGCGTGTAAGTGTCGATTTGGTATTCGACCCTCCATGGGAGCAAAGTATGATGACTGAAGAGGCTAAATTACAACTCGGATTTCTATAAGGTCTTCGACCTTTTTTGATGTTGCTCACGCAATAGTGAAAAAGCTTGCATAATAAATAGCTTAGTAAGAAATAATTATAGACTTAATTTTGACTTCTTCTTATTCTGATATGATAAAAGCCAAGGCTGCTGATCTTGGTTTTTCAGCTTGTGGTATTTCCAAAGCCGATTTTTTGGAAACGGAAGCTCCTCGTCTCGAAAAATGGCTGAAAAATTCGATGAATGGTCAAATGCATTACATGTCCAATCATTTCGACAAACGCTTAGATCCTCGATTATTAGTAACTGGAGCAAAATCGGTTATTTCGTTGTCATATAATTACTTTCCTGCACAAAAACAAAATTCGGATGCTCCTCAAATATCTAAATATGCGTATGGCGAAGATTACCACTCGGTTGTAAAAGATAAGCTTAAAGCGTTGTATGCATTTATTCATGAAGAAATAGGCGAAATCGAAGGACGTTTTTTTACAGACTCAGCACCCGTGATGGAGCGTGCTTGGGCACAAAAAAGCGGTTTGGGCTGGATAGGGAAAAATGGAAATTTAATTCTTCCACATCAAGGCTCATTTCATTTTTTAGCCGAATTAATTATCGATTTAGAATTGAGCTACGATACGCCAATTCAGGACTATTGCGGCACATGCACACGCTGTATCGATGCTTGCCCGACGGGCGCAATTTATGCCGACCGTCAAGTGGATGGAAGCAAATGTATCTCTTACTTTACCATAGAATTACGAGCAGAACAATTACCTACCGAAATGAAAGGGAAATTCCAAAATTGGGCTTTTGGTTGTGATATTTGTCAGGATGTATGCCCTCATAATAAAAAAAGCAAGGCTACGGAAGAAACACGCTTTTCTCCACATTTTAGCCTACTGAATATGACCGAAAAGGAATGGCACGAAATAAGTCCCGAAATATTTTCTGAAATTTTTCAAAAATCAGCAGTAAAACGGACAAAATACAAAGGTTTGACGCGGAATATTAAATTCCTTGAAAAAAATATTTTTTTATAATACGCTAAATTTTAGTACTTTTCGTTTTTTTAAGGTCTTTGACCTTTTTTGATGTTGTTTACACACTTGTGCAAAATAATTGTATATTTACAATTCTCATCCTTTGTCTGTTTTGATATTTATTGTAGTATAAGCAACATGACATAGGTCAATGACCTTAAAAACAAATTTATGAAGTCTTATTTTCGTATTATTTTGTTTGTTATTATCTCTCAATTTATTGTTTTGCCTTCCGTTGCACAAAACAATGAAATAGATAGCTTGTTGCTTGTAATTAAAAGCAATAAACACGACTCGTGCAAAGTGAATGCCTATGCCTTGCTGGCTAAAAAAATGAGACGCTCCTCAATGGATTCTGCCATACAGTATGCTCGGCAAGGCATCCAATTAGCCAAAAAAATAAACTACCCGAAAGGCTTAGCCGAATGCTACAATAATTTGGGAAATGTGTGTAAAAACCAGAGTAATCTGGTGGAAGCCCTCAATTATCACCAAAAAGCATTAAAAATAAGAGATTCAATAAATGATAAAAAAGGCATAGGGAAAAGCTATAATAATATCGGTGTTATTTACTTTATTCTGAAAAATGATTCGCTTGCTATGCGTTATTATTTGAAATCATTAGAGATAAAGCAAGAAATAGGAGATAAAAAAGGCTTAAGTTTTTGTTATAATAACATTGGAAATGTTAAAATTGTTCAGAAAAAATACAATGATGCTTTATCTTTTTTTAGCAAAGCATTGATTATCAAAAAGGAATTTGCAGATAAACAAGGAATGAGTTTTTGTTACCACAGCATTGGTTCGGTGTATTTTGCAATGAAAAAATATAACTTAGCAGTTGAAAATATAGAGTCTGCTCTTACTTTAAAAAAAGAATTAAATGACGATTATGGTATTTCTATGTTATTACTCCGTTTGTCTGAAATAAAGCATATTCAAGCAAAAAACAGTAATTTGTTGGAACAAAAGCAATTATATAAAGACGCTATTTTGTTGTGCGAAAAATCACTCGAAATATCCAATAAGATAAGTACGATAAGAAATCAAACAATGGCTTATAAATATTTAGCTGAAATACATGCCAGTATGCACGAATACAAAAAAGCATACGGTTTTCGTAAGTTGTATGGTATTTTTAAAGATAGCGTACTTGGGTTCGATCAAATAAAAGAAATAGAGCAACTTAAAGCCGAGTTTCAGTTTATTAATCAGCAAAAAGAAATAACCAATCTGGAACAAGACAACCAAGCGCAAAGCGTAACAGTAAATAATTTAGAACGCTCGCATTTATGGCTTTATACGATACTCTTTTTCTTATTAATCGTGATTTTGATACTTTTGGTCGTGCGTAATGGATTGAAAAAGAAGAATTTAATTATCAGTCATCAATCAGACGTGATACACGATCAAGTAAATGAAATAATACAACAAAACGAAAAATTACACGACTACCAGCACCACTTGGAACAAAAAATAAGCGAACGAACCACTGAGCTAGAACAAGCGAAAGAAAAAGCAGAACTTTCGGATCGACTAAAAACTTCGTTTCTCGAAAATTTATCGCATGAAGTGCGTACGCCTCTTAATTCAATTGTCGGCTTTTCCGATTTATTGATAGAAACAGATAATAATGAGGAAATTAGTAGTAAATATCTGGACGCAATTCAAAAAGGTAGTGCTTCCTTATTGAAAATTATTAGCTCGACACTAAAAATGTCATCTATACAAGCAGGGGATTATACGATAACAAAATCCGAATTTGTAATCTCTAATTTTATGCTACTCATCCATCAACAGTTTAAAGTAAACCAAGCAAGCGATCAGGTTAATTTCAAGCTTTTTATTCATCCTTATTTGATAAATAAAAAAGTAAAAACAGACGAAAATGCTTTATCTGTTATTTTAACTAATTTACTCGAAAATGCATTTAAATTTACCGAATTGGGGCAAATAGAATTAGGTATTAATCCTGAAAAGAACAAAAAACTTGTTTTTTATGTGAAAGATACAGGAATTGGTATCGCAAAGAGTGAATTAAGTTTTATTTTTGACAAATTTAATAAAATAGAAGGTACAAATAAGCTGTATAGAGGTTTAGGAATTGGATTAACTATCAGCAAAAGCTTGATAGAGCAGCTTGATGGTGAAATTTGGGTGGAGTCGGAAACAAACAAAGGTTCTACGTTTTATTTCTCACTTCTATCGGAAAGTGTAGAATATTAAAGTCTTATCTACTTTAAAATAATATGTTTTCGATGAGGTTTTAAATGTCAGTCATAATTGAATTTATAAAATAAATATATAAAAACACAGAGAATGAATTTTGTAGCATTAGATGTAGAAACGGCCGTAGGGCCACGATGGAGTATTTGTCAAGTAGGGCTTGTTTTTGTCGAAAACGGTAAAGTAGTAGATACTTTTGTTGAGTTGGTGCAGCCGCCTGATAATAATTATTCGTATTGGAATACGAAAATACATGGAATTACGGCTGAGGATACAAAAAAAACGCCTTTTTTTCCTGAAATATGGAAAAAAATACAGCCAATGATAGAGAATAAATTAATTGTTGCGCATAATGCACCTTTCGACATCGATTGTATGCAGAAAACATTGAAACATTATAAACTGGATGTGCCTGATTTTCAATCGGAATGTACTTACCGAATGTCGGGAATGAATTTGAAAGATGCCAGCCAGAAATACAACATCAAACTGGACAATCATCACGATGCGCTTGCGGATGCAATGGCGTGCGCCGAGATTTATATGAAAATTAAATAAGCTCTTCGAGCTTTTTGATGTTGCTCACGCACGAGAGAAAGGACTTTCTTAATCAATAAGGTGTTAAGAAATCAATACTTCGTTGAATTTATAATTATTTTACTGCTAAACAGTAGCTTATGAGTGCTAATATCCAAATAAATATTTATTACTTATCAATATGGTTATTAGGTGATTACAGAAAAACTTAACGAACAATTGAAGAAATAATTCATAACTCACAATAAGCTCTTCGAGCTTTTTGATGTTGCTCACGCACGAGAGAACCGATTTTTATTAATGCGTAAGCAACATCAAACAACACGAAGTGCTATAAGTGCGATTGTAATAAAGTTTCTAATCGATTTTTAGGAACAGAACCTACCGATTTGTCTACCAATTCGCCATCTTTGAAAAATAAGATGGTTGGGATTCCCCGAATACCGTACTTTGCAGGCGTGCCAGGGTTGCTGTCTACATCCATTTTGCATACTTGTACTTGACTGCTATATTCTGCCGCTATTTCTTCTACAATTGGGCTAATTACACGACATGGGCCACACCATTCTGCCCAAAAATCGACGATTGTTAATTTTTTTGAATCTAATACAACTTCTTTGAAGTCTTGGTCTGTTACATGAATTGCCATATTCCTTTGATTTTATGATACTGTTATTTTCAATTTATTTTATGCACAAAGATACGAATTATTTTAATTTCAAACTTCGTTTGGTTTGATATTTTTTTTGTTCAATTCTCAATAAAACAACACAAATAGTTCGAAATAATAAAACAAACGAAGTCTGAATTTTAAGCACTTCATGCTATTTGATGTTTTACGTTATCCTGCAAATTTCTAAAATTCAATAAAATACAAAATCAGCTATGGTTTAACAACACTTCGTTAAATTATGAATTACAAATTTAACGAACCATTGGTTTAAATAACTGTGT
>JAOZTL010000060.1:8317-10422 GCA_029942205.1 Bacteroidales bacterium
TCAATCTACTTGTTATTTATTATTAATCTTTAACACATCTAATAGATAATCCTAATGTTTTTCCATAACCAGATTTACTTATTCCATTATAATCTGAAGATATATAATATACAATAGCAATATTCTCCTTTTTCTCATCATTGCTCCACCACATGCCAAAAGTATCAATAGCTTTGAAATAGCTATTGTCATTATAGCCTGCATATTGAGCATAAAATACTGTGTCATAATTTAATGAATTAGTCTTAAAATGACTAATTAATTCAGACCATTCAGAATCACTAGGTAAATGCCATCCTTCGGGGGCAACAGCTTTTGATGTTGTCCAATCATACAAATAACCATATTTGTAAATATTCGATGTATCATTGTTATAAACTGAAAAGTTACCTTCACTTGGAATGTATCGTAAATTTTCAACCATCCATTTTTTATTTCCAAATTTCACCCATTTATAAGTTTTCCCATCTCTATTATCTATAAATGTTCCTTCGTTATTTGTTGTATTACTACTTCCCTCTATTGATTTGGGCTTATCTTCTTCATCAGAGCCGATTGATGATAGTGGTATTAGAATACTTGTTATTAGAAGTATGTTTAAAAGTATAATTTTCATTGGTCTAATTTTATTTGAAATTATTTTTATATTTGTTAATCTATCTTTTTTTTTGACAAATTCAATAAAAGCTTTAAAATAATTTAGCTCTTTATTGTATGAAGTATTTTACTTAAATAGGAATGAACTTTTTTTTTGTGTGTGCATAAATTGTATTAATTAGAGAGGTTTCTCGATCAGCCCAAAAAATCACTAACTCTCCCATTTTTTACACCTCTTTCATTTGTCATTCTGTGCAATCTATAATGCTTTTTAGCAATACTTAACAGTGTTTTTACTCGTGCAGTAACACTTTTTAGTCGTGCGGCAGCACTTTCTGGGTGTTCACAGCATGTTTCTACTCGTTCACAGCAACTTTCTGAGTGTTCACAGCAACTTTCTGAGTGTTCACAGCAACTTTCTGTTCGTTCACAGTAGGCAGAATGCTCATAATATAAATATTCTGAGTCTTACATTGCTTACTTAATTCCTGTATTTAAAACAATACTAGCCTGTTATTGATTACTTTTTTCCTGTATTAAGTAACACAATAGGCTTGCTTATTCATAAAAAAATGCCTTCCGCCTCCTTTTTTTTTATACTAAAAAGTTAAATAATTGAGCATGAGATAAAAGCGCTATAATTACAGCAAACTAAGGCATTACAGAGCTTCTTGTTTTTTATGATTTTGTCAAAAAACACAGTTAATGAAACTTATTTTCGTCTGTTAATTAAAAAAAATACATAAAAATATTTGAAAACACTAATTATTTTTCGTATCTTTGCAGCGCAAATTACAATTACGTTTTTTGTTTAACAGCAAACAAATGTAATCTATATTTAATTAACGGTTCGATCGCAAGACGAATCAATTTTGAAATAGGGAAAATTCCCCATAAACTAAATTATACCGACCTAAGGTCAATTTTAGGCAATCATCATAAAACAGTTAG
The DNA here is from genome assembly GCA_029942205.1 of Bacteroidales bacterium. Taxonomy (GTDB): domain Bacteria; phylum Bacteroidota; class Bacteroidia; order Bacteroidales; family JAOZTL01; genus JAOZTL01. Next base: position 9,866 of record JAOZTL010000060.1, read on the forward strand.
CTTTGCAATAAAAACACAAACAGTTCAGGATAAAAAACATCAATACCAATCTTTCTTTGATTATGTCTAAATTTAAGGTAGTTTTGTAAAGATGAAAAAACGTGAATAAAATATACGTTTTTATAAACACAAATATGCACTAATAATCAGATATATACAAATTTAATGTGTATATATAATGGATTGTTGGTGTAATAAATAAACAGAGACGTTGTGTGCAACTCGACTAAGACAACGAATAAACAGAAAATGAAAACGATTTTGAGATAAAAAACTTTCAGTTTTTTATCTTTGCAAGAAAAAAATAAAAAATGGCGATATTTCAAAAATCAGTAATAAAAAAACATTTACGTGGACTAAATACAGTTTGGTTAGATACCGCCTACGATAAATTTAACGAAATTTTCACGCCCAAGAAAATTGATACAATAATAAAACTCAAAGAAGAAGAATATCAAGACGGGTTTTTGAGAGATTTATTCGTTGAAGTTCTCGGATACATATTAAAACCAGACGATGATTTTAACCTCGTCCGAGAATTTAAAAATCAAACAGAC
>JAOZTL010000061.1:0-5890 GCA_029942205.1 Bacteroidales bacterium
CAGATAAAACGAAAAATGAACAAGATGCTTTATTTCCAACCATCGAAATTCATCCTAGTTTTGAGGATTATCTCCAAGGAAAGGACACGCAATTTGAGTATATCCTGAATGTAATTAATAAATCAAAAGGCTTATGAAGAAACACCTTGATTATACTTTAACTATATTTTAAGTAGACTAATTTAATCGAAAAGTGAATGAATAAGATCTTCTAGCTGCTTTGATTGTTCTAAGAGCTCTTTAGCCGAAACGGTCATTTCTTCAGCCGATTGTGCATTTTGATTGGTAATATCTGTCAATTCTAAAATCGAAGAATTAATCATCTCTACATTTTGTTTTTGTTCTCGACTTGCCATAACAATATTATTGACCAATTCTGCACTCTTGACTATTTCAGGAATTAATGTTTTCAATTTTAATTCTGCAATTTTTGAAATATTTTGCCCCGAACGAGAAAGCTTTTCAATTTCTTCGGATGCACGGCTACTTTTTTCGGCTAATTTTTTGACTTCTTGAGCAACTACTGCAAATCCACTACCTGCCTCGCCTGCTCTTGCTGCCTCAATAGACGCATTAATTGAAAGCAAATCGGTACGTTTGGATATTTCTGAAATAATCACAATTTTATCCGTTATTTCTGTTACGGAATCAATGGTTTGTGTAAATGCCACGTTGCTATTTTCCATTTCCTTGGCGGATATTGCTACAATATTACCTGTATTTTCTGCTTGCTCTGTATTTTGATGAATAGCGGCTAACATTTCTTCCATCGAAGCCGATATTTCTTCGCTAATGGATGCTTGCGATATAGAATTTACTGATAAAACATCTGCTGTGGAATTAATGCTACGACTCATTCCGTATATAAAGTCAGAGCTAATTCTTATTCTACCTATTACCGAATTTAGTTGCTTATTAATACGTTGTTCTTCTTTCACTTTATTATTTATTGTTGCTATAATTGAATTAACCAATTTAGTAAAAAAGAATAGTAGAATAAATATAATTAAAACAACAATATTGAAAATAATTACTCCTTTGCTTGTTTCACTAGCAACTTCGGCTGGTATTTCAGAAACGACCAAAAGATAAGCAGTTATTGATGTGCCCACAATTATTAAAGTATTGAAAATATATATAAAACGAGAAGCAAATAGAGCGGAGAAAACAATCAAAAACAAGTACAAATAAAAATCGTCCATAAAAAAATTATACGAAATACTATTTGAATAGTTTAAAATAGAAGATGAAGATAAAGTAAACGTTAATATTATTGAAAATAAATTCCCTGCATAAATCGGTTTTCCTACTTTTATTAAAAAAAGAGTAAACAATGCTATTGTTAAAATAATTGAAGGAATAAATGAAGTAATTAATTTTTCGGTTAATAAATATTTAATAACAATAAACATTACAGCAATAGAAACTATAGAAAGAATAATAAGTAACATTTTTGATTTTTCATATTCAATTTTGTCTTCTTTATTATTTTTTTTTAGGAAAAATGCAAAAAAACGTGTCATAAGATTGAGGTTTGTCATATCAGTTAGAAATAAATTTAACCATTTACTTACTCAGCCAACTTGTTATTTATTGAAATTTAACATTCGAAAAAAAAACTGCACCTGTAAAAAGGTCTTTGACCTTATACTAATTTTAAGGTAAATTCAAAGCTTTCCATGATTGGATTAGAAAGTATTTTTTCACAAGCTTCATTTACTTTTTGTTTAGCGTGCGCTTCATCGTCGGCTTCTATGTCTAGTGTTATGTGTTTGCCAATGCGCACATCGGTAACCGTTTTGTATCCAATATTATGCATGCTCGATTTTACGGCTTTTCCTTGTGGATCAAGTAATGCCTTGAGTGGCATGATGTTTATTTCTGCTAAATATTTCATGTATTTTAGTTTTATAAGTTGTTGATGTTTACTAAGTCTTCGACCTTAAAAACAGACAAAGTCTGGAATTAAACCGTTTGCTTTCTTTTCTTAATAATATTATCAATAATGGATACAAAAATATAAAGTCCGATAATAAAGGCAATCCCGACCAGCCCTAATAAAAGAAGAAATACAACGGAGATTCCAATAAAAATAAATCGAACCTTATTATCTGCAAAGGTAAAATTTTTAAACTTAAATGAAAACATAGGAATATTAGCAACGACTAAAAAAGCAGAAATAATTGTTACTGTTAATAAAAAATAAGCGTTGGTAAGTACCATAATTTGAAAACCAATAACTCCCAATAGAAAGTGAAACGGCAATTGCAAATCGAAAGCCTGGATGTACCAAAGTGTATCGGGATCAAAACGATCGATAAGTGCCAGTGAGGCTATAAAAAAAGCATTGGCTGGTGATGCAAGCCCAATGAATGAATCGGTTTGGCGTTCGTCTACATTGAAATTAGCCAATCGCAATGCTGTAAATACAACAATCAAAATAGGCGAAAATAAAATCAAAAGCTTCCATGTTTCTACATCCAAACTTATCGTATTTACACCCAATGCACTTTGTAGTAATTTGAACATAATGGCAGCAGGAGCTACTCCAAAGCTCACCATGTCGGCTAGCGAGTCGAGTTCTTTGCCAATAGGCGAACTGGCATTTAGTAAGCGTGCTGCAAACCCGTCAAGAAAATCAAACACAGCTGCAATTAAGATCAAATAAGCAGCATAATAAGTACCATTCTTCACCGAAAGAGCTAGTATAATAGCAAGCATTCCTGTGCTGGCATTCAGTGAGGTTAATAAATTAGGAATATGTCGTAGGATTGAGTTCTGCGATTTTGACATGATAGAGTTTGTTAATTTCAGACAAAAATAGTCGAAAAATAATGAATATTTGATTTTATTATTCCATAAAACAATTATTAAGCCAATAATTTAAGGGCTTCGATCTTTTTGATACAGCTTACGCAATTATGTAAATTTCGACAATGCCGCAATATGTAAAATGCTGTGTGTTTTTTCAATAGATTATCAACAACAACACTTTTACCCAAATGCATAAGCCACATCAAAAAAGTCAAAGATCTTATTTTTCGATCAATAGCCAATGAGCAGGCAACCAGCGTTTTTGTTTATCCGTAGGGCTTTTGACCCAAATACTTAATTTTTCTGACCATCCAAATTCGGTGTAATACAAATCGAAGCGATGCATACCTTCGGTGAGATGTACCGCAGCGTGCTTGGCTTCGGTAATGTAGCTATCCACGTTCAGTACGGTTTTCCCGTCGATGATGAGTTTCGATTCGTTGTCAGACAGCACATAAAAGTCATAATTTCCTGTTTCGGGCAATTGAATAAAACCCGTAAAATGTAAACCGAAATTATCGTCTCGATGCTTGGTGCTTTTTAAGTCTATCCCTTTTAGTTGTCCTGTCCGAATAGGCTGTATGTTCTTAAAATCAGGTAATTGATTGCGGTAATCACCTTCAAAATAACGATAATGAATACCAAATATTTTGCCCTCGGGCGCTTTCTCTGTTTTTACGATTTGTGAAGTCAGAATCGGGCTGTGCCGACCATCATCCGTAAATAAGGCAGTGCGAAGTATGGTGTGTTGCTCAAATGCCAGTTTGGCGTTGTATACCGCCGAATTGCTATCGGGTGCGCTACCGTCGGTCGTGTAGCGAATTGTACCAAAGCCCATTGGGTTACCAATGGTGAGCGAATCGTGTGGTGCTAAATGAACGACTTTGTCGATGTTTGGTGGTGGAATCCGAAAATGTGCATTCATAAAGAATAAGCGATGATACTGAGCCTGTAAGCGTGTCGCAAAATCATTCCAGTTACGAGTATCTTTGGGCGACCAAACGACCTCCGATAAAGCACTCATACGAGGCAACACCATGTACTCGGCATATTCTGGTGTGGCAATAAATTCTGTCCACAAATTGGCTTGAGCCCCAATAATGTATTTCTGTTTATCGACAGCAAGTGTACTTGGTATTGGTTCAAAATCGTATACTCGCTCGATGGGCGACCAATAGCCAATTGCAAGCGGTTCTATCTCTCTGTCGCCCTGATAGCCATCAAAATAGAGATGCGAATAAGGAGTCATGATGACAGGATGGTTCTGTTGAGCAGCTGCCAGCCCACCGCTCATGCCTCGCCACGACATCACGGTCGCATCGGGAGCTAATCCACCTTCCAGAATTTCGTCCCATCCAATCAATTTGCGCCCTTTACTGTTCAGGTATTTTTCCATTCGTTTGATGAAATAACTTTGCAGTTCGTTTTCGTTGGCGAGCCCTTCGGTTTGCATTCGTTTTTGACAATCGGGGCATTCGTGCCAGCGTTTTTTGGGAGCTTCATCGCCGCCTATGTGGATATAAGTAGATGGAAACAACGCCATTACTTCGTCCAACACGTTCTGCAAAAACACAAATGTTTCTTCTTTGCCAGCACAATAAATATCCTTCGATACGCCCCATTTGGTCATCACCTCAAAATGACCGCCAGTGCACGACAATTCGGGATATGCCGCCAAAGCAGCCACCGAATGTCCTGGCATTTCTATTTCGGGAATCACCGTAATGTGCCGCTGGGCTGCATAAGCAACAATTTCTTTTATTTCTTCTTGCGTATAAAATCCACCATAAGGCGTTTGGTCGTATTGGTCGGTTTTACCAATAATGGTCTCTTTGCGTTGCGAACTAATTTCTGTCAGTTTGGGGTATTTTTTAATTTCTATCCGCCAGCCTTGGTCTTCGGTCAAGTGCCAATGAAATTTATTGAGCTTATGCAACGCCAAGTAATCAATGTATTGCTTTACAAATTCGACAGAAAAAAAGTGCCTACACACATCCAAGTGCATACCACGGTAAGCAAAGCGTGGATAATCGGTGATCGAGCAAGCAGGGACAGCCCATTGCGCTTTGAGGTATTGTTGCGTTTTGCTTTCCACTTCGGGAGCAAGCAATTGCCGCAGACTTTGTATGCCATAGAAAATGCCCATAACCGTATTGGCTTTCAGCTCAATGGAAGAAGGGCTTATTTGCAATGAATAGCCTTCATTACCCATTTCGGTATTGTTGCAATGCGTACTAATAACGATGGTATTCTCGTTTCTGTCACTTACTGTCTGCATACGAAAACCAGCAGCCGTTTCAAAAAGCAGATTCAGATATTCCACTTCATTCGCTAAGCTACTGTCCGATTCGACATAAATCTGTGTGGCTTCCGAAATCATAAATTCACCCTCACTAGCAATCAAACTTACAGGTTTAGGGATAATTTGGAATGTATTCTCCGAGCGCATGGTTGTTTTCGTATCATTGCAGCTAAAGAAAAGGGTAAGTATAAAAATACTACCAATGATTGATTTTAGGCAAGTATAAGAGGTGTTTTTCATTTTGCTGTAATTTTATATTTTTTTTATGTATCTTGCAAAAAAAAAGAATATGAGCATTTTATTAAAATTTTTATTGATCGCCACTTTAGCCTATTACGTATTAAAGTTTGCTGCTAAGCTTATTTTTTCGTCTATCAGTCAAAAGATTGTGGATCAAGCCAAACAAAACGAAACACAACAACATATCCGAAAACAAAAAAAAGGCGACCTGACAATCACTTATCCCAATAAAAACCAAGAAAACAAATCTGACAAAGGCGAATATACCGATTACGAAGAGATTTAGAGGTCTTCGACCTATTTACTGTTGTGTAATGTGCTTTGTGATTACAGACAATATCTATCTACTTCTCATCATGTATTGATTAGTTTCCACTTTTGAATTAATCCTACAATAAATTTATAGTTCCTGAAAATTCAACCTTTGGGATGACTAAGTTTACATTTTCATCTGTTTGTTTAGGTGAAAATAATAAGAAATAAATTTAAAATATAACAGAAAAGTTGTTATGAAGAGAAAAAAAATCGAGAAAT
>JAOZTL010000061.1:5900-10402 GCA_029942205.1 Bacteroidales bacterium
TTTTCAGAAAAGAAACCAAATTTTTCATGAAAACTGGAGGAAGAAATATCTGTAAACCGAACACTCTATTCCGAGGTATTTACCATGCAGTTTATTAATTTTTCTTTTGTGAAAAAACAGAAAAAGAAACGTCTTAAATATTTCTACTGATATAATCTTTTATCTCCAACTTATAGTTTAGAATCAAAGCCTTTGATGATTCCACGAGGCGATTCTTTTATAAATTGCACGATTTCTTGTATTTCGTTTGTTTGTTCCAGTTCGCTTTCAATCAAGCTCATGGCTGTGGCAGTATTATTACCTTGCGCAAAAATAATCCGATAAGCATTTTGTATATTTTCAATAGTCATTGCATCAAATTTTCTGCGTCGCAAGCCTATTGAGTTTAAGCCCACATAAGCTAGTGGATCACGACCAGCTGTAATGTATGGCGGTACATCTTTTCGGACTTTCGAGCCACCTGTAATCATCACATGCCCGCCTATACGTACAAACTGGTGCACAAGCGTACTACCACTAATAATCGCAAAATCGCCAACTTCCACCTCGCCAGCCAACTGCACACCATTCACCAAGATACAATTATCGCCAACAATGCAATCATGCGCAACATGCACATAAGCCATCAGCAAGCAATTTGCTCCTATTTTTGTTTTCCCCTTGGCTTGTGTTCCTCGGTTTAGCGTTACATACTCACGGATAGTTGTATTGTCACCCACCTCTACAATGGTTTCTTCGCCAACAAATTTCAGGTCTTGCGGAATAGCCGAAATAACCGCTCCTGGGAAAATTTTACAGTTTTTTCCTATTCGTGCGCCATCCATAATGCTCACACTGGGACCTATCCACGTGCCATCACCTATTTCTACATCTGCAGAAATTGATACAAAGGCACTTATCGTTACGTCTTTTCCTATTTTTGCATCAGGATGAATATCTACTAGTTGGTGGTTCATTATTTCTTCACTTTCATTACTTGTGCCATTAATTCTCCTTCTACTGCTAAGTGCTCACCTACAAAGGCTTGCCCTCTCACATTGGCAATACCTCGGCGTATGGGAGTCATCAATTCTAATTTGAATATTAAAGTATCTCCAGGAACAACTTTACGCTTAAATTTAACTTTATCTATTTTCATAAAATAAGTCGCATAATTCTCGGGATCAGGAACAGAGCTAAGTACAAGGATTCCTCCAGTTTGTGCCATTGCTTCTACAATCAATACGCCTGGCATGATTGGTTCTTCAGGGAAATGCCCCGTGAAAAATGGCTCATTCATCGTTACATTTTTCAGCCCTATAATTTCAGTATCGCTCATTTCCAGAATCTTGTCTACCAATAAAAAGGGGTATCGATGTGGTAGCATTCCTTTAATTGCATTAATATCAAAAACTGGTTCTTTGTCCAAATTGTAGTTAGGTGCACTATTTTTCGATCTGCTTTTTTTGATAACTTGTTTTATCTTTTTAGCAAATTCGACATTAGAAGCATGTCCTGGACGTGTTGCCAATATTTTTCCTTTGATGGGGACTCCAATGAGTGCCAAATCGCCTAATAAATCGAGTAATTTATGACGAGCTGGTTCGTTGGGGAATATCAAATCTTGAGAATTCAGTATTCCTTGTTTTTTAGTTACTTCTATGCGTGGTTTATTAAATAAATCGGCAATGCGGTCAAGTTCTACTTGTGTTGTTTCCTTTTCAATAATAACCAATGCATTATCTAAACTTCCGCCTTTTATTAGGTTATTTTTCAACAGAAACTCCAACTCTCGTAAAAATACAAATGTTTTGCATTCAGAAATTTCGGTTTTATATTCAGACAAACTATTCAGTGTAGCATATTGATTACCCAAAACGCTAGAGTTGTAGTCAATCATCACGTTCAGACTGAAATTATTATCGGGAAAAGTCATGATTTCGATACCATGTTCTTCATCCGAATAATTAATGCTATTTTTAATGATGAAAAAGTTTTTGTCCTCCTCTTGATCTTCTACTTTGGCACTTTCTAAGGCGTTTACAAATTTCGATGCACTTCCATCAAGAATAGGAGTTTCGGGAGCATCTATCTCTATTAATAAATTATCGATCCCTAGCCCATAAGCAGCCGATAGCACATGTTCCACTGTTCCTACTCGTGCTCCATTTTCTTCTATCACCGTACTTCTGGAGGTGTCTACTACATTCTCTACAATAGCACGCACAGTTGGTTTGCCGTCAAGATCAATACGCTTAAAGACATATCCATGATTAACTGGAGCGGGATTAAATGTGATATTTACATTCAGTCCTGTGTGCAATCCTGCACCGCTTAAACTAACGGGTTTGGATATCGTTTTTTGTTTTTCGCTCATTAGCTTGTTTTTTTATTCTGTTTTTATACTTTTTTTTTCGATAACGCCTACTCGTTTCAATAGTTCGGGCAATTGCTTGAAAACAATGGATGATCGCTGAAAGTTTCGGACTTCGATAGCTGGCGTGCCGAGTAAAATCATTCCTTTCTGCTTGATAGATGATGCTACTCCTGCTTGTGCGCCTATTTTCACCTCATCGGCAATTTGAATATGCCCTGCAAAACCGACCTGCCCGCCTATCATACAGTTTTTACCTATTTTGGTCGATCCTGAAATACCTGTTAATGCTGCAATCACGGTGTTTTCGCCTATTTCTACATTATGAGCCACTTGTATCTGATTATCCAACTTTACGCCTTTTCTGATAACGGTAGATCCCATCGTTGCACGATCAATAGTAGTGTTTGCGCCCATTTCTACATGGTCTTCCACAATTACATTACCTATTTGAGGTATCTTTTTATAATCATTATCTACTGGTGCAAAGCCAAATCCATCGCTTCCGATCACTACTCCTGCATGAAAAATACAGCTATTCCCGATCACACAATCTTCATAAATTTTTACTCCAGCATAAAGTGTACAATCGCTTCCTACTTGTGTATTATCTCCAAGGTAAGAGTGCCCGTATATTTTTGTATTATTTCCTACTATTGCATTTTCTCCCACATAAGCAAAAGCTTCAATGTATACATTTTGCCCAATTGTAGCACTTTCGTGAATGAAAGCTTGTGGACTGATACCTTGTTTATTGCCTTTTAATTGCTGATAAATTTCTAGCAACGAAGCAAATGCACTATATGCATTATCGACTTTTATTAAAGTAGTTTCTATTTTCTTTTCGGTCGAAAATGTTTTATTAACTAATACCACAGACGCTTTTGTATTATAAATATAATTTTCGTACTTTGGATTAGCTAAAAAAGCAAGAGTGCCTACTTTACCTTCTTCTATTTTCGATATATTATGAACTAAAATCGTCGGATCTCCTTCAATTTCTCCATGTAGCATCTCTGCTATTTTTTGCGCAGTAAATTCCATTTTATCAAAATTTATGCAAAACTAATAATTATAACTAATTTAATGATATTTTTTGGGATGAATCTTTCATTTTTTTGATTTTTTTATTCCTTTTCGCTTATTCTGAATTTTGCATGCTCTCAAAATAAGCATTCCATACTGTTCAATATTACTAATAAGCGTATACAAATCGGTTGCAATAATCGTTTTATACAAATACGTAAGCCACATCAAAAAAGGTCGAAGACACTAAGGAACATAAATTAAATAAGCTATAATAGTTAGGTGAACTTGCTTTGTCCTTTAACGTCCTTAAAAAAATCCTTTAATGGTGCTATTGGCAGATTTTTTAAGGACGTTAAAGGACAAATGAACGAGTATAATTGTTATTTAATTTGCGTTCCTAAATAAGCATCAATCGTTTTCTTTTGGGTATGCAAGAAAATATTTTCGTACTGTTTCCGACAGTGTTGCTACATTTGAAATGTCTGATGCCGAAGCAATATCCATCATTCCATTTTTTTGCAAAATATTTATTTGTGTGTGCTGGCTATCGCTATACGCATTATTGCTAAGTGTATCTGAAAATACAAGAAACGAAACTTCGTCGTCTGTCAGATTTAGATTATCTTTCACTTGTTGCTTTATTTCGTTTATCCGATTAGAATCAAACGGTTTCTTTTCAATTTCTAGCCTCAACAATTTTCGATCCAACACGCCTTTGCTCAAGTAAGATAGTATAAAATCGGAATGCTGTGTCCACATTTTTATCGCACTCATGATGTCAATATCGTCTAATTGAGCAAATAACAATAACGGAATTTCACCTTTGTATTCTTGGTTTATGCCCACCTCAGCATCCATCGTGTGATATAAAAAATAGTGAAGCGCAGGACTTGCATGTAGCTCTACCTTTCTGCGTGCAAGTATTTTGGCTCGTTGTATCAGTTTCAGCAACATGTATTCTGCACTAACTACTGTTTTGTGCAAATAGACTTGCCAATACATCAACCGACGTGCAATCAGAAATTTCTCTATCGAATAAATTCCTTTGCCCTCTACCGCTAGCTGTCCATCGCTAATGGTGAGCATTTTTATGATCCGATCAGACCCTACGACACCTTCT
>JAOZTL010000062.1:0-6605 GCA_029942205.1 Bacteroidales bacterium
ATCCGAATCACCAGCTCCAGGAGGTGGATCTATTGCTGCCTACATGGGCGCACTAGGCATTTCGCTAGCCACGATGGTTGCCAACTTATCGTCGCACAAACGTGGATGGGACGAGCGATGGAACGAATTTTCTGAATGGGCAGAAAAAGGACAATATTATAAAGACCAACTTTTGGCGATGGTAGACGAAGACACCAACGCATTCAACAAAATAATGGATGCTTTCGGATTACCCAAAAACTCCGACAATGAAAAAACTGCTCGCCTGCAAGCCATACAGGACGCAACGAAGAATGCCATCGAGATACCATTCAAAGTCATGGAACTGTCCTATGGATCGATGCAAGTCATCAAAGCAATGGCTGAAATAGGCAACCCAAACTCCATATCCGATGCAGGTGTGGGCGCATTAGCTGCTCGTTCGGCAGTTATGGGAGCTTATCTTAATGTGAAAATAAACACAGCAGACTTGAAAGATCGTACATTCGCCGATGAAGTAATTATCAAAGGAAAAGAAATAGAAGAAAAAACACAACAGCTTGAAACAGAGATACTACAAATAGTAGAATCAAAACTATAAATCTACGATAAGGTCAGCAGGCGAATGTTGTAATCATAAAGCATTCACCTGCTGACTAATACCAATTAAACTTTAAAATATTCGATAAATTGGCTATCTTCTCTAGTTTTGTTGTACTGGATATTTTGAAATTAAGTTTGTATAATTTAAAATACGACTTGCGATTAATGACTTTGTTGCTTAATATACCCTTAAAGTTGTAAAAGCTATGTGTTTAGTGATAATTCTAGGAAATATAATTGTTCTAAATTGCTTATTTCTTAGTTTGGATTAAGGTTAAGTACTAAAGTATCGACAATTTCTCTAGTTAGGATCGGTAATCTCCTATCCCATATCAACAATTTCTTGTCCCATATCGATAATTTACTGACCCATATCAACAATTTCCTAGCCTAGTATCAACAGTTTCCTGCCCCAGATCGACAATTTCCTAGCCTAGCATCAACAATTTTTTGTCTAAGATCAATAACTTCCTCTCTAAATCGACAAAAAAAACACAAAGAAATGATAGCTGTATATTCATTGGATGCTTAAATGTTGGGTTAATTAATGAAGAAAAAGACAATTTCTTTGCTATTGCTTGTTCAGTATTGATGTTTTTTTAACAAAAATTAACAAGGTAAGTTTCTGTAAAAGAAGACCCTATCTTTTTATTTCAATATATTAAGAAATATCCGTTTGTTTGGTATAAATATAATCCGTATTTTTGAACCGTTTTGAATTTACTAAACACAATTTTTTCAAACTTAATTTTTTAATCTATGAAAAAAATAACTTTATTACTTGTATTCTTATCCTTTCTGGGAATACAGGTTTTCGCACAAACTACTGTTACAGGTACTGTAACCAGTGCAGAGGATGGACAACCCGTTCCCGGTGCTTCTGTTGTAGTGAAAGGTTTTAGTACAGCAGGTACAATTGCTGACTTCGATGGAAAATATTCATTGAGCGTACCTCAAGGAGGAACTGTTTTAGTTTTCTCTTTCATGGGAATGCAAGCAAAAGAAATGACAATCTCTGGTTCTGTAATGAATGCCGTATTAGAGGCAAGCGATGTAGAAATTGATGACATTGTTGTTACTGGTGTTGCTGGTGCCACACCTCGTACAAAACTTACCGTTACTGTTGGAACGGTTAGTGCTGACGAACTTCAAAAAGTTCCTGCATCTTCGGCTGCTGGTGCATTACAAGGTAAACTTGCGGGTGTTACTGTAACAAGTGCTGCTGGTAATCCAGGTTCTGCTCCTGCTATTCGCTTACGTGGATCTACTTCTATTTATGGAAGCCAAGCTCCTTTAGTAATCGTAGACGGTGTAATGATCGAAGGTACTCTTGCTGACATCAACGTAGACGATATTCAGTCTATCGACGTTGTTAAAGGTGCTTCGGCTTCGGCTCTTTATGGCTCTCGTGCTGGTAATGGTGTTGTTGTTGTAACTACCAAAACTGGTAAATCTTTGAACAAAGGTGAAACTCTTATTACTGTAAGAAACGAATATGGTTCTTCTCAATTAGCAAACGTAATGGATGTTTCTACACATCACCAATACGAAATGCAAGACGATTGGGCTAGCGAAACTAGATATTCTAAATATTTAGGTGTTACTACTTATGGTGACGACGCAACACACACAAATACGGATAGTATTGGTTATTTGATGGCTGGTGCTCAAGTTATTTCTGACGACCATTACATGGATAATGAGTTTGGTGCTGTTCACGACCACTTAGCAGAATTTTATCAAAATGGTAGCTACTATACGAACTATATCTCAGTAGCAAACAATTCTGAAAGAACTTCTTTTATGGCTTCTTTCGAGAACTCACAACAGTCGGGTATCGTTATGCACGTTAATGGGTATAGCAGAAATAGTTTCCGTTTAAATGTAACGCATAACTTTTCTGATAAATTCTTTTTCACAGCCAATAATTCTATTATCAAAACATTAACAGATGATAGTTATATGGACTTTTTCTCTTTGATGCAGTTAATGCCAGATATGGACTTAAACTGGAAAAACCCATTAGGTCAAGACTATCGTGTGAATGTTGATCCTTTCGGAACAACAACGAACCCATTATATGACGTAGCAAACTCTACGGATGAGTCAAGACGTTTCCGTGTATTAGGAAACTATGCATTAACTTATGCTCCTACCGACTGGTTGCGCTTAGAAGGTAAATATAGCTTCGAGAAACAGAACAACAAGCGGTATGGAATGGATCCTAAAGATTATTTAGATGTATTTACATTAACCACAGGTGGTTATGGTGGATATTTATATAATAATAATATAGACCAGTATGCACAAGTATTACAAGGAACAGCTATGATTAATAAGCAGTTTGGTGATTTCTTAGCCAAAGCTAAATTTAGCTATTTGTACGAAGACAACCATTATGAATATTTCAGAGCTACTGGTTATGATTTTTCTGTAGATGGAATTCATACGTATGATAATACAGACCAAACACGCTTGTCTAGTTATTCTTCTACTTATGATATTCGTGCGATCAATGCATTCGGTATCGTAGATGTTGATTATAAATCTAAATATTTAGGATCTTTCTTATATCGTTATGATGGTGCTTCTCAGTTTGGTGAAAACGAACGTTGGGCTCCTTATTTCAGAGCTTCTGGTGCATACCGTATCAGCGAAGACTTTACTATCCCAGGTGTACAAGAAATGAAAATAAGAGCTGCTTATGGTACGTCGGGTAACCGTCCTCCTTATTATGCTCAGTATGAAACATGGTCGCTTTCTGGTGGTAATGTTCAAAAATCAACTCTTGGTAATAAAAACTTAAAACCTTCTACAATAAAAGAATTAGAAGTTGGTTTAAATGTAGATTTCTTATAGCGTTTACGTTTTGAATTTGTATATTCAACTACTGATGCCGAAGATCAACATTATCCTGTACCGCTTCCTGCAATTGCTGGTGGATATATTTCTCAATGGCAAAATATGGGAACACTTAGCTCTGACGTATTAGAAGCTAGTTTAGGTATCAATGTTTTCAAAACAGAAAATTTCTCTTGGAACATGAATATTACGATGGATAAAATTACTCAAACAGTTACTAAATTAAATGTTGCTCCATTTACTTATGGTTCTGCAGGAAATGACGGTGATGCTGGTTCATTCTTTATTGAAGAAGGTTCTATTTTTGGGATGATTTATGGAATCCAGTTTGTTGAAACTTTAGACCAAATGGCTCTAAATTTGAAATATTCAGGTGTTGCTGATGCCGATATTGCTGCTGAATTAGATAATTATGTTGTAAACTCTGACGGATACGTTATCGAAAAAGGTACTGAAGGTACTAAATATGAGGCTGTAACTAGCGTCCTTGGAGATGATGGAAATGTTGAAAAATCTCAAATTGGTGATGCAAATCCAGATTTCAGAATGGGTATTTCTAATACTTTCACTTACAAAGGATTCTCTTTATATGCATTACTTGATTGGAAACAAGGTGGTGATGTTTATAACTTAACCAACCAATGGATGTATCGCGACTATAGAGCTGCCGCTATGGATCAGTTTGGTAAAGAAGAATATCAGAAAAAAACTACAGATTACTATCAGTCACTTTATGCTGTAGCTAGTATGAATAAGCACTTTGTTGAAGATGGTACGTATTTGAAAGTACGTGAAATTTCATTATATTACCAATTAGGAGCGGATAAATTAAGTGGTTTCTTAGGTGGAGCATTAAAAGGTGTTAAAGTTGGCGTAATTGGACGTAATTTATTTACGTTTACTAATTATTCTGGATTCGATCCTGAAGTAGGTTCTACCGAAGGTGATGGTGATGCTACTATCCAAGCATGGGATGAGTTTGCATATCCTAACTTTAGAACATTTAGTGGATCTATTGAAATTAAGTTCTAAATTTAACCAATTAAAATTATGATTAATATGAAAACAAAATTTATAAAATATCTTTCGTTCCTCTTGGTTGTAGGGTTTGTTTTTACGACCAGTTGTACCGAAAAATTAGAAGTAGAGAACTACAATACGCCTGATTCAAAAAAGGCATTGAGTTCTCCAGATGATGTTGTGGGATTAGCTAGTGGAGCATTCCGTGTATGGCATAATGCACAGCATAGCACTAGTGGACCGAGTTTTGCAATGGCAACAATGGCAGATCAACTTACGTGTTCATGGGGTAATTTTTCTATGAAAGACATGTCGTCTGAACCTAGAACTGCTTGGAATAATGCAGTTGAATACAGTTATGCAAATATTACGTCTGTTTATTGGCAGAGGCTTTATTCTGCAATGTCGCAAGGAAATGATGCTCTTGTTATTTTAGAAGGCGGAGAAGTTGATTTTGGAGATGATACAGAAATGTTGAAAGCAATTTCTTATTTCTCGCAAGGTATATCTATGGGATATGCTGCTCTTGTTTTTGATCAAGGTTTTATTGTTGATGAAACTACTGATCCTACACTAGTACCAGTTTCTGTCCCTTATTCTGAATTAGGAGCTGCTGCTGTAACTTATTTAGACAAAGCAATTGCTATTTGTAAGGCAAGTGCATTTAATGTACCTAGTAATTTTATTAGAGGTGTAAGTATAACAAATGTTGAATTAGGACAATTAGCTAATTCGTTTGCTGCTCGTATTGTGGTGTATAATTCAAGAACTGCTGCTGAAAATGCTGCTGTAAATTGGGCTAGTGTATTAACTTATGCACAAAACGGGATTGATTTCACATTAGCACCAGATATGGATAACGATACATGGTTCGACTCATATAAATATTATGGCTATTACTGGCTAAGAGCAGATCATCGTATTATTAATATGATGGATAATAATTATCCTTCTCGCTGGCCAAATGATAATGCGACTTGGGATACTTCTGATGGTTCAGCTCCAGCTCCAGCAAGTTCTAATGATTCTCGTTTAGCATCTTATTTTAAATATGAAAGTGATAATAGTTTTAAGCCAGATCGTGGATATTATCATTTTTCTCATTATAGTGTTGTTAAATTTAAACCATTTATTCTTGATGGTAGAACAGGTCCTTCTCCTTCTTACTCTGTATACGAAAATGATTTATTTATTGCCGAAGCTCAATTTAGAACAGGTGATAAAACAGGTGCTATTGCTACATTGAATGCTAGTAGTAGGGTTCTTGAAGGAGGATTAGCTGCTTTGCCTACAACTGCAACAGATGCTGAAGTTCTTGCTGCTATTTTTTATGAAAGAGATATTGAGTTAGTAATGACTGGTTTAGGTATTTCTTTCTTTGATATGAGAAGAAGAGATATGTTACAAACAGGTACTATCTTGCATTTTCCTATTCCTGGATCGGAACTGGAAGCTTTAGGTCTTCCATATTACACCATCGAAGATGCTGCTGATCGCTCTACTGGTGGATGGACTGGGTTATAATTAAATTTTTGATAGAGACTGTCTGAAAAAATCCTATAACTGTGTTGATTAGAATATTTTTAGACAGGCTCTTTAATTCTTAAAATGAAAAAATGATGAAAAAAAATATATTTTTAGCTTTTGTTTTCATTGCTTTTGTATTTGCTTCTTGCGAGAAATCGTATGTAGAACAAAGCAATGAAGATTATGATTGGAATACACTTATTGCTGAAATAAATGGTATTTCTGGACCGTCAGCTGTTGCTGCTTCTGGTGCAGCTTACTCGTATGCAATAGATGGAGTTAGAGGTGGATCTACTTATGCTTGGTCTATTTCTGCTGGTACAGGTGGTACACTAACGGTACTTGATGAAACTAATAAAATAGAATTACTAATTGCTCAGTCGGGTACGCCTTCTGACATTGAATTAACAGTTGTTGAAACGACTTCATTAGGTACTAAATCTGATCCTTTTGTTTATACCATTACTATTTCTCCATTCTGTCCTTTCGACGTAACTAATTTCTTGGGATTGTATGATTGTGATGAGCCTGATTACGCTGTATATGATGTTAATTTCGCTAAAGTAGATGATAATACTGTGATTATTGATAATTTCTGGGATAGTGGATGGCCT
>JAOZTL010000062.1:6615-10325 GCA_029942205.1 Bacteroidales bacterium
CACAAACGATGGATATTGTACCATGGACATATACGTTTGCTTCTGGAAACAAATATGATGTTACTGGTGATGGTTTTTATGATGGTTGTACTTCTAATTTTGTTACTGATTATTTGGTGCTTACGAATGGTGCTGTAAATGAGGAAAAAACACATACATTTACTAGGAAGTAGAAAAAATATAATGACTTTTATTGAAGACGGATTATTCCGTCTTCTTTTATTTGTAATAATTACTAAATGAAAAAAAGTATACTGTTTTTTGGAATACTAATGATGCTTGCATGTAATCGCATGCCAGAGAATAAGTATACAGTTAAAAGTGGATATTTAGAATATGAAACAAAAATACAAGGAGCAAGGCTTGTTTCTCAATTTTGGTTTGATGATTATGGTCAGATAGAAGTATTCGATATGGATATTAACTTTGGACAATTTAGGATACACGAACGAACATTGAAAAAAGATAATCAGTTGATTATTTGGGATTTTAAATCGAAGAAGGAAACAATAAAAATGCTGGATACGATTCGTATGCATTTGTATAATATTGATTTTTCGAGAATGGATGATTTTGATGAATATGATTTACAGCTTGTTTCTACAAATTCTGCTTTTTATAAAGATTATGATTGCCAAGTTTATGAAATAATAGAAGCAAAGGCTAAAACGAAATTTTGGGTGTATCAAAATTTGATATTAAAAAAAGAAGAATATGTTAATGAAGATACCATTCATACCGAATTACTTCAATTTAATGAAAATGTAAGTTTTCCAGATAGTTTGTTTTCTGTTTTTGAATAAGGATACTTCGTTTTTATCTCATTAGTTATTTATGCGTATTTTGCAAAAGGCGAAGAGCTATAAATGCGTAGCCACATCAAAAAGCTCGAAGATCTAAAATAAAAGTAAAATGATTGAAATTAACCTTCCTGACAAATATCCGCTAGTAGCCGAAGTTTTACACGAATTTGAGTTGCTGAATGCCGACTTGAAAATAGCGAAAGTAAACATGAACACACTTTTGATTAGTGAGAGTATATTTCAATTTAAGGATTATGAATTTATCGAATTGAAATTCCCACCACAACTATTTCCTGATAGTAATTTTGATGAATTGTATGAGATTAATCGGAAAGAACTCAAGTTTGAACAACCAGGCAATCATTCAATTTATTTAAAAATGGGACTATTTTATACGATTAGTATTATTACAAGTGGAATACTTATTAGTTTAGGAATTTGGGCAAAAAAAAACAATCGAGGCAGAGTAATCGGCGAAAATGGAGAATACCACCTGAATAAATCAAAAAAGCCAAAAGAAAAAGGCGGAGTCTATATGGCTGATGTGTCTTATATTAGTTATGATACAGCATCGGAGCAGGAGCAGAAAAATTGGGAAAATAGAATCCCCGTTGCACCTACATTGAGTATCGAGATTGTTTCGGCAAAATATGGATTGAAGCCTGCATTGCATAAAATGGAAACTGTATGGATGGCGAATGGTACAAATATTGGTTTGGTTGTGTGCCCGTTCTCTAAAAAAATATTTGTTTTTGAGAAAGGAAAAAGCTACACCGAACAAAGCATTTATACCGTTTTTACGCATCCCCTTTTGCCCGACTACGAGGGCGATTTTAGCGAATACGTTGATGAGATTAAATAAGCACTTGGCCAAAAGGGTGTTTTACTTTTGTTCGATGAATTATTTATGTGTATTTTGCAAAAGGCGAAGAGCTATAAATGCGTAGCCACATCAAAAAGCTCGAAGATCTA
Source organism: Bacteroidales bacterium (assembly GCA_029942205.1). Taxonomy (GTDB): domain Bacteria; phylum Bacteroidota; class Bacteroidia; order Bacteroidales; family JAOZTL01; genus JAOZTL01. The sequence goes on from JAOZTL010000062.1 coordinate 8,391, forward strand.
AAATAAAAGTAAAATGATTGAAATTAACCTTCCTGACAAATATCCGCTAGTAGCCGAAGTTTTACACGAATTTGAGTTGCTGAATGCCGACTTGAAAATAGCGAAAGTAAACATGAACACACTTTTGATTAGTGAGAGTATATTTCAATTTAAGGATTATGAATTTATCGAATTGAAATTCCCACCACAACTATTTCCTGATAGTAATTTTGATGAATTGTATGAGATTAATCGGAAAGAACTCAAGTTTGAACAACCAGGCAATCATTCAATTTATTTAAAAATGGGACTATTTTATACGATTAGTATTATTACAAGTGGAATACTTATTAGTTTAGGAATTTGGGCAAAAAAAAACAATCGAGGCAGAGTAATCGGCGAAAATGGAGAATACCACCTGAATAAATCAAAAAAGCCAAAAGAAAAAGGCGGAGTCTATATGGCTGATGTGTCTTATATTAGTTATGATACAGCATCGGAGCAGGAGCAGAAAAATTGGGAAAATAGAATCCCCGTTGCACCTACATTGAGTATCGAGATTGTTTCGGCAAAATATGGATTGAAGCCTGCATTGCATAAAATGGAAACTGTATGGATGGCGAATGGTACAAATATTGGTTTGGTTGTGTGCCCGTTCTCTAAAAAAATATTTGTTTTTGAGAAAGGAAAAAGCTACACCGAACAAAGCATTTATACCGTTTTTACGCATCCCCTTTTGCCCGACTACGAGGGCGATTTTAGCGAATACGTGGACGAAATTGAAGATCTTTGAGAAAAAAGGCAGAGGACGACTAAGTAATTAGATGCACACATTATTTTAAATTGCAATGTCGCTAATAAACAAAGTCATCCCTTGACGATAAATAGTTTTTGTTTTTTAAGTACAAAACCTATAAATGCGTAAGCACATCAAGAGGAAGAAGACCTTATTCTCGATAGATTCGCATGAGAGGCATTGCCAAGTGCCATTTGGTAGGATTTATCGGATCTAAATCACTAAAACCAAAATACCCATCCGTATTTTTATCCTGAAATGCCCAGCAATTATTTACATTAAATTCGACAATTAAGTTGTCTCCCTGCGTTATTTCATCTCTTGCCAAATAAATTATGGAAGTGTATACTGGATGCGTGGCATTATTCATGAAATCGACATCACCGAAAGGACCATAATATTGTGCATCTTTTCCATTAAAATCATACCACGTTGTGCCGTCGCCATTGTGTGTATATGCAGCAGTGCGGGGTGTTACAGGATCCAGATTGGGGTCTTGACCTGCACCCATTAGCCAGCCTATTTCCTCACCACTTTCGTTTATCTGAGTAATATCGCCTGGTTGGTGCAAGCCATTTTGATATTCATTATCGTCAGAAAGGTAGATTCGTAAATTTCGATACTCTACGCCCCTGTCTCCTGTTGATATTTGTACACGCATTTGCAAATAATAAATATCGAGCAATACGTTAGCATATTTTCCATTAGGAACTTGACTGCCTTCCAATAAACTATGTTTTATTCCTTCGTCGGTGAAATCAAACACGAGTGCATCCGTCATGTTTTGGGTCTCGAAAAGTGTGAAATCGGGAGTTCCTTCCACGCCTAGCAGTGCCGCCTTTTTTAGTGCTACAATGTAATTACTGGGTGTTTGGTAAGTCATCGGTAATTCATCAAAGCTTGATTTTTGAGTAGCGAATTTTATGTTTAGTTTAACATCGCGAATGTCGAAAAATGCATCTTCATCCACTTCTGGTTCGCAGGCACTTATAAAAATAAGAGCGAATGCGAGTAGGCTAGTAGCTAGTTTTTTCATCTGTTTATTTTTTTGTAATTAACGAAAGAATTGATAATAAGTAATAGGAAAAACAATAATCGAACAGTATAAAATACTGATTATTACAAAAACATACAGCACTTTTGTGTTAAGGGATTTAGTT
>JAOZTL010000063.1 GCA_029942205.1 Bacteroidales bacterium
ATAAGCTCAGCACTAAGCTGCCCTGAGAATATGAAAAAAAACATTAGAAATAAGAAAAACATCAGGAAAAATAGGCGTGTCGCAACCCAAATACGAGGCTTACGAAACGGCTATCGGCAAACGTAAATTTGTAGATGACTTGTTTCTGGATAATATGCTGTTTGCTGCGCTTAAGTTTAGCGATCACCCAAAAGCAAGAGTTTTGTCTATCGATACGTCCAAAGCTGAACAAGTAAAAGGCGTGCATCGGGTAGTTACTGCCAAAGATATTCCTGGACACAAAAAGGTAGGCTTGATTATTCGAGACTGGTCGGTGATGATTGCCGAAGGTGAAACGACACATTACATTGGCGACGTGTTGGCTGGTGTAGTTGCCGATTCGGATAAAATAGCAAGAGAAGCCATCAAATTGATTCAGGTCGAGTATGATGTATTAAAGCCAGCAACGGATGTTTTTGAAGCGATTGATGCCAAACGAATTCATCCCGAACGACCAAATAACTTTGAAACTACACAGTTTATGATCGGAAATGCGGATGAAGAAATAGCGAATGCCGATTTTTCAGCCAAAGGCAGTTTTGAAACGCAACGCATCGAGCATGCTTTCTTGGAGAAAGAAGCAGCATTGGCACGTCCTGATGCCAGCGGTGGCATCGAGCTATTTAGCCAAAGCCAAGGCGTGTACGAAGATAGACGACAGGTAGCCGAAATATTAAACCTCTCCGAAGATAAAGTACGAGTAACGCTCGTACCTAATGGCGGCGGATTTGGTGGAAAAGAAGACCTTAGCGTACAAGGGCACACGGCTTTGTATGCCTTTTTGATACAAAAACCTGTGAAACTTACACTGACACGTGAAGAGTCCATTCGATTGCACCCAAAACGGCATCCTGTTTTTATGGACATGCAACTGGCTGCGAATAAAGACGGAAAACTCATCGCACTCAAACTACGTGCCGTGGGCGATACGGGAGCTTATGCTTCGGTAGGAGCAAAGGTGATGGAACGTGTCGCTGGGCATGCATCGGGCGGGTATTTTATTCCTGTCATCGACATCGAAGCCAAAACAGTGTACACCAATAATATCCCTTGTGGTGCGATGCGAGGCTTTGGAGCCAATCAAGTGGCTTTTGCGCTGGAGAGTTGCGTGGATGAGATTTGTGAAAAAGCAGGATTTGACCGCTGGCAGTTTCGCTACGACAATGCCTTGGTGGATGGATTACGAACCTCTACGGGGCAAGCCGTTACGGGCGTAGGCATTCGTGCTTCGCTGGATGCCGTAAAAGAAGAATTTCAGAATGCAAAATACGCAGGAATTGCTTGTGGAATAAAAAATTCGGGAGTAGGCAATGGTATGAAAGATGAATCGAAAGTGAAAATAGAAATAATTGCCGAAAACAAAATTCGAGTGCATCACGGATGGACAGAAATGGGACAAGGAGTTCACAACATGGCTTTGCAGACCTTATGCGAAGAAACCAACTTTGATCCCGATTGGATAGAAGTAGTCGTGGACACCAATGCACAGATAAAAACAGGAATGACCACCTCGTCAAGAGCCACAGCCTTGGTTGGCTTGGCGATTATTCATGCAGCTAAAAGCCTGAAAGAGGATTTGAAAACAAAAACACGTGCAGACTTAGTCGGGAAAACTTACCTCGGCGAGTTTGTTTGCGACTGGACTAGCAAACCTGGTGATGGTGTCGAAAATCCAATCATCCATTATTCGTATGGCTATGCCGCACAGGTTTGTATTTTGAATGATGCTGGTGAAGTAACTAAATTTATTGCCGCACATGATGCTGGTAAGGTAATGAACCCAATGTTGTTTGAAGGGCAGATAGAAGGCGGAGTGCACATGGGCTTGGGATATGCACTTACAGAGGATTTACCAATGAAAGATGGCTATTTGTTGAGCGACAGAATGCGTGATTTGAAAATATTACGAGCACACGAAACTCCCGAAATTGTAGTGAAAGCCGTAGAGGTGAAAGATCCAGTAGGACCTTATGGTGCAAAAGGGATTGGCGAAATTGGATTAGTGCCTACTGCTGGTGCTGTGGCTAATGCGTTATACACCTTCGATAAAATAAGAAGATATAAATTACCCCTGAAAAGATAAGGTCTGCGACCTCTTTGATGTGCTAACGCAAGATTATTGGTGAGTTGGAGGATGAATAGGTTTGTTTTATTCTATGATTTTTAGATAGAAGATATTAAACAAACAATAAGGTCAAAAAGGAATACCGAGCGTACAAGTGGAAGCCTTTCCCTTTTTAGGGGAAAGGTTTGGATAGGGGTGCGGTCTTCTTCCTTAAATTTATAGAAAACAAGAAAATGGAGAAACGAAAAGAATTAAATTTAGGCTATTCCGATTTCAAAAACATCATAAGAAACGACAATTATTATGTTGATAAAAGCCTATTGATTGAGGAGATTCTTAATATCCAGAAAACCGTTTTGTTGTTACCACGCCCAAGACGTTTTGGTAAAACATTGAACTTGTCGATGTTGAACTATTTTTTTGATAAAAAAGAACCTGAGAATATTCGTTTATTTTCAGACTTAAAGATATGGAAGAATCAAGAAATTATAGAAAAGCACTGTTGTAAATATCCTGTTATTTATTTGAGCTTTAAAGATGCAAAAGCTGAAACTTGGCAGCAATGTTATGAATTGATTATTCCTGAAATAGCAAATCAGTATCGACAACACATTTATTTATTGAAAGATGATGTTTTGCATGATTTTGAGAAATTAAAATTCAATAAAATATTAAATGAAACGGCAAGTGAAGCTGATTATCAAGGAAGTTTAAAACTCCTGAGTCGATTTCTGCACCGTTACCACCAGAAGGAAGTTGTTATTTTGATTGATGAATACGATACGCCTATCCAAGCTTCTCATAATAAATTTTATCTCGAAGCAGTTTCGTTTATGCGAACCTTACTGAGTGGCGCATATAAAGACAATACAAGCCTTTATAAAGGCATTATCACTGGAATACTACGAGTTTCAAAAGAAAGCATTTTTACTGGTTTAAATAATATTAGTGTTTATTCCATATTCGATACACCATTTTCTGATAAATTTGGTTTTACAGAAAAAGAGGTGAAACAAATCATACTAGATTTTTATGTAGAAACAGAATATGTAGAAATCAAAAAGTGGTATAATGGCTATCGATTTGGTAAAACAGAAGATATTTATAATCCGTGGTCAATTCTGAATTATGTATTGACACCAAAGGATGGTTTTAAATTATTTTGGAGCAATACAAGTGCGAATGAATTGATAAAAAATGAAATAAAAAAGAAAGATGCTAATCGTATCCGTGAAGAAATATTGGAATTGCTACGAGGTAGAACCGTAACCAAAGACCTTGAAGAGAATTTTGTATTCACGGATTTCAATAAAAGAAAAAGTCTATTTTGGACGCTTCTTACTTATAGTGGTTATTTGACTAGCAAAAAACAAGTAAGTTTAGGTGAATACGAATTGATGATTCCTAATTATGAATTAGAAATTGTTTTTAAGAAAACAATTTTAGAATGGTTTGAAACAGAAATAAAAATTGAAAAATATCAGCTAATAGAGGCATTAAACCATTTGATTAACAAAGAGGAAAGGGACTCCAAACAAGCATTGGATTTATTTGAAAAAGCGTTTAACCAAATAATCGGAGATACATTTAGTTATTACGATACAACTAAAAATCACGAATACGTGTATCATTCGTATGTTCTAGGTTTACTGGCAATAATTGGTGATGATTATTTGATAAAATCAAACAAAGAAAGTGGCGAAGGAAGGTATGATATTATGTTGATTCCTTACGATAAAACGAAAACAGGAGTAGTTATCGAAATTAAACAGATTGAAAAACAAAGAGAAAAAGAGAAAAATGAAGACTTTGTTAAACGCATTGATGAAGAAATAGAATTAGCGGTAAATCAAATCGATAGAAATAAATATTATAAAGAGCTTATTGATAATCAGATCGAAAAAAATAAAATAATTAAAGTACCAATCATTTTTGCAGGAAAAGAACCGTACATTACAAAGCAATCATAAAAATAAACCGAAGACTTTAGTAAAAATGGGAATACTATTAAAAAATGCCAATTATATAAACCCCGAAACGTTTGAGTTTACAAAAACAAACGTAGTGGTGGACGCAGGAACGAATGGAGGCATCCGTTTTGTAGATGATGAGGCTGATTGTCCTAGCCATTATGAAACAATTGATTGTGAAGGAAAATTAGTAACCAAATCATTTGCAGTAGGGCATCATCACGTGTACTCGGCACTGGCAAAAGGGATGAATGCACCCAAAAAGAATCCGACGAATTTCAATGAAATACTGGAATACATTTGGTGGAATTTAGACAAAGCACTCGATAAAGAAATGATAGAAGCGAGTGCATTGGCTACGGCTATGGCATGTGCCAAGGCGGGCTCTACTTTTGCTATCGATCACCATGCGTCGCCCAATGCCATCGAGGGATCGTTGGATATTATTGCAAATGCATTTGAACGTGTAGGAGTGGGGCATTTGTTGTGCTACGAAATTACCGACCGTGATGGAATGGAAAAAGCAGAGCAAGGATTGTCCGAAACAGAGAATTATCTGAAGAACCGTCAAGCACTGGTCGGTTTGCATGCATCGTTTACGGTAGGCGATAAAAGTATGCGGAAAGCTGCCGACTTGGCAGAGAAATACCAAACGGGCGTGCATATTCATGTGGCAGAAGATGGCTATGACCAAACCCATGCACAAGAAAATTATGGCAAACGAGTGGTTGAACGTTTGCAGGATTATGGCATGTTGCAATCCAGCAAAACCATTATGGGGCATTGCTTGCATGTGGATGCCAACGAACGACAAATTATTCAAGATTCAGCAGCTTGGGTGGTGCAAAATACCGAAAGCAACCTGAACAATCAAGTTGGTTATTTTAATTCAGTACAATTGGCTGCTCGCACCATGCTTGGAACCGACGGTATGCATAGCGACATGTTACGGAGTGCACAGGCGGCTTTCTTTGTCGGGCAAGGATTCGACTCGATAGACTTTGGCTCTGGATACGAACGCTTTCGGAAGGTGCATCAATACTTGGCACAAAATAAGTTTGTGGGTGATGGAGATAACAATTTGGTGGTTTTGGATTATGATACGCCTACCGAGATCAATAGTAATAACTTTTTAGGACATTTCGTTTTTGGTTGGCGTGCGGCGCATGTGCAACACGTGATCTCCGATGGAAAACTTATCGTGCGCAATCGAGTAATACAAACAGTAAACGAACACGAAATACTCGAATTTACAAAAGAACAAGGGCGCAGGCTGTGGCGCAAAATGGACTAATAGGTCGAAGATTTTATTTAATTGATAATGGACAATTGATAATTGTGCTTTCGCTTTTTGTTTATTTATTTTATAAGAGCGTAAGCACATCAAATAGGTCGAAGACCTCGTATGTTTGCATAGAAAAAAATAACTAATAAAATTTTATCTTTGTCAGCTAAAAACAGTAACTTTTTTTTGGTATTCTCATTAAAACCCGTATATTTATTTTTTATAATCAATAACTTTGATAAATAGGTAAACCCACCCTAACGAGCAAAACAATACATTATGGATGAATTTTTAAGCGTAAAAGATGCTATTTTATTAGTAAACAAAAGCCACACAACTCTTTACCGATTGTGTCAAAAGTTTAACGATACGCCTTATATCAAAAAAGAAGATGGCAAATTTTTGATAAATAAAGATTTCTTACTCGCCAAATATCCCATTATCGAATCAAAAGACGAGCCTTTTGAGCTTTCGGACACCGAAGGAATTACAGTAGACGATTCGGAAACAAACTACGAAGAAGTATTACAGCAAGAACTGGAAACAAAAGACGAAACGGATACCAATTACGAAAAGGTTTTGCAGCAAGAAATGACCGAAGCCCAAACAAACGAAAAAGCTACGAATGAAACTTCTGAAGAAACTGTCGAAGAGGAAATCGAAGAACCAGAAATACTTCCGAGTGCAGACGAATCGATTTTGGAAACGGTTATCGGTGTCGGTTTAGGAACAGTTCTTATCGTTGCTTTTATTTGGTTTCTGTATGCTAATGGATCGGCAGTTTAAGATTTTTAATCTATGGTTTATTTATAAATATAAAGGATTATTGTAGATACAAACCCAAATTTTGTGAATTTTTTCCAAGAAATAACGTATTCCATTCGCTTATTGCTTAATCGAAAAATATCGATTCATACTTTTGTGGCACACGCTAAACTAAATTTACAGACTCATCGCTATCGCATGGTGTCTGTCATTTCGCTTATTTTTGTTTCTTTAGCTATTTCGTTCGCTGCGTTTCAATGCCGTTCGCAAGAGCCAGTGGTAACAGTGAATAACACGCTGCGCAATACAATAAAAACAGACGTACCCCAAAATATGGATTATTCGGAAAGGGTAGACGAACCTTTGTTTTATAATTTGCACATGCTAGGCAATGTGAACAGAAATGGCGTAACAGGGCAACGTATGTACGGAATGGTTCTACGGAGTTTGCGCTTTCAGAATATTACTCGTAAAATAGAACGAAAATACAAATTGCCCGAAAATATTCTATTAGCAATGGTGATGCAAGAATCTGGTGGAGTAGATCTATTACCCAACAGTAGCGATGATGGCGGGCTTGGACTATGCCACATGCAACCGTACATGGCAAATTTATTCGGATTGCAAACACTCAACAACTGCAAAGAAATGGTAAGCAAAAAGCATGGGAAAGAATTACGAGAATTGATTCAGAAAAACAATTACGATCGCAAAAAACTAATTGTATACGATGATCGATTTCACCCGATTTTGAATTTAGATGCCGCCGCTCGAATGCTTGCTTATTACATGAACGGAAAACAATACCAAAATACGCCAATCAAAACAGCCATATTTGGCTATGCTGGAAAATATAATTATAATAAATATTACAAAAATGTCATGTTTTATCGAGATAAACTGAACGATAAAGGTTTCTTGAAAGAGCTCGAAAATGAGTTTAATAAAAAAAATCCAAATCTAATGGTTGATAATAAACATGGCGATTTTGACGCTTACATCAAAGCACATCAACGACAAAACATCAATTACGGCTTGCGAAAATACAAATAAGGTCTTCGTCCTTTTTGATGTTGCTGACATTTAATATCGACGAAATCAGTGATTTATAACTAAGTAAATGGACATAATCAGCTGGACACTTAGGAATTGTTATCTTACTGAATACTTGGATTTTACACAAGTGCATAAGCAACATCAAACAGCACGAAATGCTTATTTGGAATTTACAGAATTGCGTAAGCAATATTAAATAGGTCGAAGACCTTAAAACTACAAAAAATGTACAATTTATTAAAAGGAAAACGAGGAATTATTTTTGGAGCACTAAACGAAAATTCCATTGCTTGGAAAGTTGCCGAGCAAGCTTATGCCGAAGGTGCTACATTTACATTGACGAATGTCCCCGTTTCGATCCGTTTTGGTGATATAGACAAACTAGCAGAACAGTGCAATACCATTGTAATCCCTGCCGATGCTACCAGTGTAGCCGATTTAGAAAATCTAATAACCAAATCAATGGAATACCTTGGTGGTAAAGTTGATTTCATTCTTCACTCGATCGGTATGTCATTGAATGTTCGCAAAAAACTTCCTTATGATGATTTGAATTATGAATACTTGAAAAAAACATTAGATATTTCAGCAATTTCATTTCATAAAGTCATGCAAACGGCAGTCAAGCTGGATGCAGTAAACGAATGGGGATCTATCGTTGCATTATCCTACATCGCAGCACAGCGCACACTATACGGATACAATGACATGGCAGATGCGAAAGCAATCTTAGAATCCATCGCTCGTAGCTTTGGGTACATTCTAGGACGGGACAAAAATATTCGGGTCAATACCGTTTCTCAATCGCCAACACCTACCACTGCTGGTAGTGGCGTGAAAGGCTTTGATCATTTGATGGACTTTACCGAAAAAATGTCGCCTTTAGGAAATGCTACTGCCGACGAATGTGCATCTTATTGCATTTCACTATTCTCGGACTTAACCAAAAAAGTAACGATGCAAAACCTGTTTCACGATGGAGGATTCTCGAACATGGGAATGAGTGCTGCTGCAATGGAAACGTACACCAAAAGCTTGGAAGAAGAAATTAAACAAAAAAAATAAGGTCTAGGTTTTAGGTCTCGACCTTTTTGATGTTACTTACGCACTAGTGGAAAAACGTTCTTAGTCAATGGTTTATCACAAAACAATTAGAAACTTAATTTTTTTCCACTCATTTAAGGTCTTTGTCCTTTTGATGTTGCTTACGCAATTCTAATTTATAGAATTACGTAAGCAATTACAAACAAATAAAAGATCTTAATTCGTCAATAACTGTAAAGTAAAATCCTCTCCATTCAGTTTGGTGTATTTAAAATCAACGTCGTCTTTAAAATCCACACCACTCATATTAAATGGCTTGTTAAATTGACTATACTTAAAGTCGGCATAATCCATAAACGTTACTTTCTCAAAACTTATTCCTTTAGGAAAATTGGTATACTTGAAAATTGCATCTTTCTGAAATACGCATTGGCTAAAGTTTGCATATTCTTTGAAACTGGTGTATTTAAAATCAGCATTCTTAGTGAATGTACTCCCACTAAAGTCTGCAAGTTCTTCAAATTGTGTATACTTAAAATTAGCTAATTTATTGAATTGCGAGCCGCTAAATAATGCTTTTTCTGGAAATTCGGCATATTTAAAGTTCGCTTCGCCACCAAAATTACTTTTAGAGAAATCCATGAGTCCATTGAATTTAGTGTATTTAAAATTCAAATCTCCAAAAAAATGATTTGCAATGAAGCTAGATTTATCTTCAAAATTTACATATTTAAATGCAAAATCTTTGGCAAATGTACAATTATCAAACACTACGGGCTTGTGAAAATCGACACTGAATAAATCTTTACTTTTTGCATCATCATGAAAATAAGCAATAACATTGCCTTTAAATGTGCAGTTTTTAAAACTTACCGTACTACGAACGTGGCTGGTGTATGTTTTATTTTTTCCATTTTTTTTATCGGTTTTTTCCTTTAAATCGATAAAACGTAAATCGCCTGTAATTTCGACATTCTCGTAAACTACATTTTCTTGTTTATCTAATTTAGCGATAATACTTTCGGCTGTTACTGTGCTTTGTGCAAAAAGAAATGCAGGTAACAAAATGAATATTGTTGTGAGTAAGTTTTTCATTTGTATTCGTTTTTTTAGTAATTAATCATTTTAGTATAAAGACGAATGAAAATTAAAAGTGCTGCAAGGTCTTCGACCTTTTTGATGTTGCTTACGCACTTAAGCAAAAATAGTGCACTAAATAACCTACATAAAATAAACTGTGCAATTAATTTTAAGTTTTATTTTTTCATGAAAAAGGCATAAATAATCTCATTTTCGTTACGAAAAATCACGCTAATTTTTGATTCATTAAATCTTGAAAAGCAGTAAAGAATTTCCCAGCATGAAAACCATCCATCAATGCATGATGGACATCCAGCGAAACAGACATCACCTTGCGTTCATTCTCATTGGTAACTTTCCCAAAAACGATTTTTGGTATAGAATCGCCAAAGCCCGAATGACGTGCATGTTTGATACCCGAAAAATCAATCCACGGTAGGCTCGAATAATGAATAACATCTTCGGCATTTACACTAGGCACAAGCGGCTTTTCTTTTTTTACACGAACAATTTCTTCTTTGGCTGAAGCATAAAAATCGGCAAATTTATCGAAATAAGGCATGTACGAAAAGCTAAACGTCTCGTCATCATTAAAAATGGTTGATGATGCCTGAATACTTTCGTGACGATACACCTCATTGTTGGCTATTCGGTATTTAAACTCATCGATACTGTTGGCTGCCTTTAACGAAGCATACAAGTAGGCTAAGAAAAAGGAGTAGTCATTTTCGTGCGAATCATTGTACATAAACGTACAGTCAATTTTGGTAACAATATTAAAAAAAGGACTATCAAATGTGCTGAAAAAATCGAATTGTTGTTTTCGTTTCCATGTCGTTTGATCTATTTTCTTTTTCATGCGTATGAATTGTGTCAGTTATTGAGATTAAATCATTTGATTGAAATAGTTTTACTCAAGTGCGTAAGCGACATCAAAAAGGTCGAAGACACCTATCTTATACCAATTCAACACCAAAACACCCGATAAATCCGTTATCTTTTTCCGTTTT
>JAOZTL010000064.1 GCA_029942205.1 Bacteroidales bacterium
AACCGATTGTATACGAGGAAGTTTTCATTCACAATGGAGAAAAAAACACAAATTTAGTACAATTAAACCCAATAAAAAACACAGCAGGCGAAATATTTCGGATTGTTGGTATTTCGTTAAATATAAGCAAACAAAAACAAGCAGAACTTAAACTAAATCAGTTCTTTACAGTTATCGAACAAAGTCCATCAAGCATCGTTATTACGGATACCGAAATAAATATAGAATATGTAAACCCAAAATTTTCAGAAATTACAGGTTATTATTTAGATGACGTAAAAGGGCTGAATCCTAGGGTTTTACAATCGGGGAAAACGGATCAAAATTCTTATACAGAACTGAGGAAAGCATTGAATGCAGGAAATGTTTGGCAAGGAGAGTTTATAAATAAGAAGAAAAACGGAGATATTTATTACGAAGCAGCTAAAATAGCTCCTGTCAAAAATACAGAAGGCAAAATCATTAATTATATTGCAATAAAAGAAGATATTACAGAGAAGAAAAAAAACGAAGCATTTCATAAAAACGAAGCACTTAAATTTAAAGCACTATTTGATAGTATTTCAAGTGAGATCTTTATTTGTAAAGCAACAGAAAATGGTGATAATTTTATCATTACTGACCATAATAAGTCCAATATACTGATTAATCATAAATCAACAGAACATGTACTTGGCAAAAAAGTAACTGATGTATTTCCTGTTTTTGTAGATGATTTCTTACTAAATGCAATGAAACAAGCCTACCTAACAGGTGAGTCTATTTGCTGTCCGACTAGAGAGTATGGCATGGCTGATAAGAAAATTTGGCTGAAAAACAATGTATATAAACTACCAACAAATGAATTAGTTACAGTTTTTGATGATATTACAAGACAAATCAATATTCAACAAGATTTACTTTCGTCTAAAGAAAAAGCGGAAGAAAATGATCAATTGAAAACAGCATTCTTAAATAACTTATCGCACGAGATACGTACTCCAATGAATGCTATTCTTGGATTCACACAACTATTGGCATCTCCTAATTTGACAGACGAGAATAAAACCAATTTTATTGATATAATAACTAAAAGTAGTAAACATCTTCTATCTGTAATTGAGGATATTATATTAATATCAAAAATCGAATCTAACCAAATAAATGTCAATAAATCTTATTTTTCAGTTAATGAAATGCTTGCCTCGGTATATACTCATTTTGTACAAGATCAATTAAAAATACCGATTATACTAACTCCTCTTGACGATCAGAATTTTTCTGTTTATTCAGATAAACATAAATTATTTCAAATATTTGGATATTTAATTACCAATGCATTAAAGTTCACAAATGAAGGTTTTGTCGAATTTGGATGTACGGTCAAAGAAGATATAATACAATTTTATGTCAAAGATACAGGAATTGGGATACGTCCAGAAATGCAGAAAATGATTTTTGATCGTTTTAGACAAGTGGAAATGTCATCGACACGAGAATTTGGAGGATTAGGATTAGGATTGTCTATCTCAAAAGCGTATATCGAATTACTCGGAGGTGAAATTAATTTGGATTCGATACCTAAAAAAGGAACAACTTTTTACTTTTCAATCCCTCTAAAACACAATCAATCTATTGATATAAAGGAAGATACAGACCATTCATCAGAAATAATTCTGGTAGCAGAAGATGACGAAATGAATTTTCTTTATTTGAATGAACTGCTAACAAATGAGGGCTATACGGTTATTCACACCAATAATGGAGTAGACACAGTTAAAATCATCGAAACAAATCATGAAGTAAGCCTTATATTAATGGATATAAAAATGCCAGAAATGAATGGTTATCAAGCAACAAGGCTTATTAAGAAAATGAAACCAAATCTGCCTATTATTGCTCAAACAGCCTATAGTAACGAAAATGATAAAATAAAAGCATTACAAGCGGGCTGTAATAATCATATTTCAAAGCCTATTGATGCCGAAAAATTAATACTTCTTGTTACTCAATATTTAGAAAAAGAATAATCACTGATGAAATTTATTTTTAATTTCTATATTTATACACAACACTTCGTTAAATTATGAAATATGAATTACAAATTAAAACACAGATTTTCAACGACTTATCTTAAATAAACAATGCTTTTCAATTTTCTGTAAATCAAATATATACAGAAATAGAATGAACCATTGTAGCTATAGAGATGAGCAAAAATAATAAAACAGACGAAGTCTGTAATTATGAATTTAAAATGTTTCTTTTCTGTCTGTTTCACTCAAAAAATAAACAAAAAATAATTTTACAATGACAACAGCATTTCAGTATTGATCGAAAAAATAGTACAACATGGCAATATTTAGTACAAAAAATGTGGTAATTTCCAGTCTGTATATTAAGAAATGGCAACAAAGTATAGACTTTGCTACTGCTCATTTAGGAATAGATTATGGAATTATTGTTTCTGAACAAAACGTGTATGCTTCTAAAATAGAAGACTTTGCCAAGCAAGTAGCTCAAAAAAAAGAAGTCATTATAGAAATAAATAACTTTGAAATACTTCATATTGGGATTCCTATTTTTATGTCTACTAGTGAAATATACGGAATCGTTTACCTTACGGCTAAAAATGCAGAAAAAAATAAAATAACCAAAACAATTGAATATCTAAAAAATATAATTGAATTTGACCTACAAACAATTGAAAATCAAAAAGAAAGAGAATTATTATTAATAAAGGCACAAGATCAATTATCAGAAGAGCGTAATATTTTCCAAGAAGGTAATGTTGTCATTTTTAAATGGAAACTAGAAGATGGCTGGCCAGTAACATATACTTCACCTAATGTTGAGCAAGTTTTTGGTTATACTGCTAAAGAATTCATGTCACAAAAAATAAAATATTCAGATCTAATATACAAAAAAGACCTAGAGAATGTAGTATTGAATATTCGAGACGCTCAAAAAAGAAACTTGGATAGCTTTGAGCATAAAAATTATCGAATTATTGATAAAGCAGGAAAACTTGTTTGGTTATATGATTACACAACAATTATTAGAGACAAAAAAGGTAACGTTAGTTACTATTTAGGCTATGTGAAAGATATTACAGAATATAAACAAAATAAAGAAAACTTACTATCCCTTACCGATCACTTAAATTTAGCAATTAAAACGGCTAATATTGGGATTTGGGATATTGATATAACAAACGATCATGTAACTTGGAATGCGAATATGTTTAAAATGTACGGCATTTCTCATAATCAAAAAATAAACTACTCCGATTGGCTTGATTTATTTTATAATGAAGATATTTTGTTTGCTGATAATTTTCTAAAAAAAACAGGAGATAAATTCCAAAAAGAATATGCTGAATTTAAAATTAGTCACACTAATGGCAATATAAAGTATATTCAAATATGGACAGGTGCAATCACTTCTAATTCAGACAATAAGCTGATTCGTACTACTGGAATATGTATTGACATAACAGATCAAAAACAACACGAACAATACAAAGAAACATTATTTAAAGCAGTAAATAAACAGAAAAATGAATATGAAACATTATACCAAAAGCATAAAATACAAAACGAAGAATTACTTCAAGCAAATGAATTATTATTAAATAGCGAAATACGATTTAAAAAATTATCAAACCTCACGTTTGAAGGGATTTTAATTCACAAAGAAGGTATTGTTACAGATCTAAACAGTTCGTATGCCGAAATGTTTGGTTATACAAGAGAGGAATTACTAGGGAAAAACATTATTGAATTAACTATTTTGCCTAAATATCATGACAAGATACACGAAAATATGCGGCAAGCTTATGCACCTCTTTGTGAAGCAGAAGCGATACGGAAAAACGGACAAATATTTCCAATAGAAATAGAATCCAGAGACTTAATTTATAAAGGAAGTGAAATTAGAGTAACAGCAATACGAGATACAACAGAACGTAAAAAAGCTGAAAAAGCGTTATTAGAAAGTGAAAAGAATTTTAGATTATTATTTGAAGATTCTCCTCTAGGAATTTTCACAGCATCGCCTGATGGACAGATTCTTAATGCAAATCAAGCTTTAATTGAAATTCTTGGTTCACCTTCTATCGAAGAAACGAAAAAAATTAATGTACTGAAGTATCCTGCTCTTGTAGAAAATAAATTTTCTGAAGATTTTTTACAAGCAATTCAAGAAAATAAAATTATACGAAAAAGTTATCATTACACTTCTAAATGGGAAAAAACTGCTTATTTGTGGGAACACATTGTTCCTTTAAAAAATGATCACGGTGAAATACATAAAGTATATATTATAATTGAAAATATTACAGAACAGAAAAAAATAGAACAAGAATTGATAACATCTAAAGAAAAAGCGGAAGAAAGCGACATGCTAAAAACTGCTTTTTTGAATAATTTATCACATGAGATACGTACTCCGATGAATGGAATACTTGGATTTACACAACTATTATCTGATCCATACACTTCAGATCAAGACAAAAATGGCTTTATTAAAATAATAGAAAAAAGCGGAAATAACTTATTATCAATAGTAGATGATATTATTTTAATTTCAAAAATAGAATCAAAACAAGAAAAACTGTTTTTTTCAGAATGTTCTATCAATACCATTTTGCACAAAGCATTTAATCACTTTGAACATGTAGCTAAAAATAAAGGATTAAAGTTTATATTAGAAAAACAATTGCCAGATTATTTTCCTATTATTGAAATAGATGAAAATAAATTGTTAAATATAATTAATAATTTACTCAGTAACGCCGTCAAATTCACAAATGATGGCTCTATTAAATTTGGTTGTACCGAAAATAATGGGAGTCTTCATTTTTTCGTAAAAGATACAGGCATTGGAATTGATACAAAGATGCACGATCATATTTTTGATCGTTTCAGGCAAGTAGAAATTTCGAGTACTCGAGAGTTTGGAGGACTAGGGCTAGGACTATCCATATCAAAGGCTTATGTAGAACTATTGCAAGGTAAAATAGGGCTAAAGTCTGAATTAAACTTAGGAACAACTTTTACAGTAAGTATTCCTTTTGTTATGCCAAAAAAGAAAATTGCTATTTCAACAAAAACAGCTTCAAAGCAAGACGACTGGACGGATAAAATATTTCTAATAGTAGAAGACGATGATATTAATTATAAATACATTGCTGAATTATTATTTAGAACCAAAGCAACTGTATTACACGCAACTAATGGCGAAGAAGCTATTCAAATTTGTAATGAAAATAAAATAGACATCATTTTGATGGATTTAAAAATGCCTAAAATGGATGGCTATCAGGCCACTCGCTTGATTAAAGAAAAATCACCTAATTTACCAATAATCGCACAAACGGCATACGCTTTTGCCGAAGATAAAATAAAAGCAAAGGATGCTGGATGCGATGATTATATATCTAAACCTATAAATCCAAAAAAACTGATTCGAATTATAAAACGTTATTTACACTAAATTGCTGCAATAATTTAGTATAACTTAAAATTAATTCATTAAACTATCCACAATTGCATATTGTTTTTGCATTTTATAACTTTCTGCTGATTTTGATTTCTCCAACTCGGTCGTTAGCCAATGAATTAACTCAGGCTTAATCCCTATTTTGGGATTTCGAGTAATTACGAATAATAATTTTTTAAAATTAATTGTATAATTTCCTCCCGTCGCATTTGCTTGCGTTAGCAAATTATCAGAAGTATCTAAGCTCATTTGCTCTAACTTTGTAGCTTGTGGATTTAAATTTACAATTTCATTTAATTCTAAGGTCTGTAGGATTTTTGAAAAGTCTTTTTTTGTAAATTGAATGTTTTCAATACTTTTTAGTTTTTTTATGATAATGTGCGAATCACTTTCATTCAGTAAATTTGATAATTTATTTAATAACGATTCTGTTATCATAAAATTATTTTTGTCAATTACTTTTATTAATTTATAAGAAACAAAGGCTGCAAATTCTTTCGATAAGCCATGCCGAAAAATATCCGATTGTAGAAGAACTATTGGATAATTACTGTATAAATTATTGATATTAAAGTTACTACTATTTAATAATGTTAATATTTTTTTCATCTTATTGATTACAGGAGTCTCAGACTCTCCCTCATCTCCTACTTGCAAAATTGATTTTATAGCAAAATCCTTTGTTTTATTTAATAAAACATCTTCGTCTCTACTCACTAAGCTTGCCAAAAGAATAGATATACCTATGGATAATGCAAGGAGTAATGAAAATAGAGCTAACAAATGAAAATCACGAAATAACAAACCGTATACAAATTCAAAATGTTCTCTACCGCCTATAAATTTTCCGATCTCATTTATTTTAGCCATGTAATCTCTTCGTTCTCCACTAGATATTGTAGGTACATGACTGATAAAACTCGTTAGTGTTGTTTTTGAATCTTCGATTGTTTCAAAAGACATTCTATCGTATACACGCTCCTTCCATACTAAAAATTTATTTATATTCTCAATTTCCTTTACTCTTTCATAATATTCTTTCGGAAAAGTATAGTTTATCAATCGAATACTTGCATTCGTATTTTCATTGACACTAATTATCAAATTTGTTAAATTATGACTATACTGGCTTAAATTTATTTGCGTAATAGAATCGGACGAACTATTCAAGTTTTCATAAGATTTGTAGTACTTTTTTGCTGCAATACTGATATTATTATATTTCCGTTCCGATACCGTTTGTTCTGCTTTTTTTAATCGTTGATCTTCTTGTAAAAAATACAAATACCATTCTTCATTTTCCGTTTCGGCACTGTCTACCGTAAATAAATTCAAATTAGTAACTTCATCATGTACCAATTGCTCAGTAATGATATTTTCTCGCATTTTTTCTAATAATTTTTCAAACTCAACATGAACTTTATCTATTACATTAGTTACTATTTTAGTGTTTATTTTATCAACATCTGATTTAAAATTAATATGTAAACTTGATATTTTAGTTTGCATTTCATCTTCAATCGGCTCGGATATTTCTAAGCCTAATTGCTCGGCTTTATCGATTTCATCAACCAAACGTTTGTCTTTGCTATAAATATTATCGATTAACTCTGAATACGAAAAAAATACCGTGAACAATAAAGCAAAAATAAACGCTGAGAAAAATTTAATCCGTGCTTGACCTGAAATAGAATGTGTACTAAGCTGCCATGCAGAGAAAAGTAATAAAATATGAATACCAATAGTTAGTATAAATGCCAATGAAGCATCAATATAATGGAGAAAGCCGAAATATGACAAATAAGCAGAGCCAATAGTGAGTAAAACACTAATATAGGCCGCAATTATACGCAAAGAACTTGCTTTTTCTTGATTAAAAAACAAATGAATAAAGCCACCATGAATAGAGCCGAGTATTTTCCATTTTTTTGCTTGCCCTATATTTTCACGTAAATTATATACCTTCCCCTTTTTTTCATTTTCGGGGGTTTCTTCGGTGGGGGTTTTATCGTCTTTCATGGGTTCAGCTTTTTTGATGATCGAATTTTAATAAGGTCTTCGACAACTTTGATGTTGCTTACGTAATTCTATAAATACCAATGATTCAGTAAAATATAGAATTGTATATTTATTTCTTGATAAATCATTGATTAAGAAAGTATTTCCACTCGTGCGTGAGCAATATAAAAAGGTCGAAGACCTTACTTATCCCTTAATATAGGACAAATATAATATTTTTTTTTCGATCAATTTTTATTTAATTGATAATTAAAGCCGAAAAAAAGAACACTAAAGAAGTATATATCTGATTAAGAACCTCTTACGGTTATTATATTTTTAATTAAATAGTAAATAAATAAAAACTAAAAAGTAAAACTTCAACACAAATTTTAAGATTTTCATAAAAATATACTGAATTGCTATTATAATTGTGATTTAGAAAATGAATTATTTTTTGTTTGTTTTTATTCATAAAATTCTTGCATAGCCTGTGTTATGGAATAATTTTATGAGTGAAAACAGGCAGAAAAGAAACGTTTTAAATTCATAATTATGATAGCATTTCAGTATAAGTGCGTGAGCAACATCAAAAAAGGTCGAAGACCTTATATTAATTCTCCCACACCTTGTCGTATTATTTCTATATCGAGAGCAGTACAATCGACAACGGTAGATGCTTCATTTTTGCCGTATCCACCGTCAATAACGAGGTCTACTACATTTTGATATTTTTCATGAATCAATTCAGGATCGGTTGTGTATTCGATCACTTCGTCGTCATCATGAATGGATGTGGTTAATATCGGTGTTCCTAATTCTTGGGCTATTGCAATAATAATTTGATTATCAGGAATTCGAATACCAATGGTTTTTTTCTTATTTTTAAATATTTTCGGTATTCGATTACTTGCATGGAGAATAAAGGTGAATGCGCCAGGCGAATTTTTCTTTATCAACTTAAATATCACATTATCTATCGGTTTGGTATATTCAGACAATGAACTTAGATCAGGAAAAATAAAAGAGAAATCCGATTTTTCGAGTTTTACACCTTTTATTTTAGCCACACGCTCAATAGCTTTCGGATGATTAATACTACAGCCTAATCCATAGACACTATCCGTAGGAAAAATAAATACACCGCCATTTCTAATCAAATCTGTGACTTGACGAATATGCTTATCGTTTGTATTATTTTCGTAAATTTTTAATAACATTGGTTTTGGTTTTAAGGTCTTCGACCTTTTTAAGTTGCTCACGCACGAGTGAAAATACTTTCTTATTAATGGTTTATCAAGAATTAATAATTAACTCTCCATTAATAATTCTGTATCTCATTGAATTGTATGGATTTACAGAAATTGCGTAAGCACATCAAAAAGGTCGAAGACCTAGAATAAAGGGGCTAAAGTTATTTCATTTCTCGGAATATTGTATGGATTATTTCGTTTAAATTCAGAATTATTTTTTCGTTGAATAACAGGGTGGTTTGCCAATTCGCCAAGTTTATCGGGATTTTTCAGCATTTGAATTAGTAATTGATCCACTTCCTCGTAGCTGGATGCTTGTATTTGATCCAAATCGCTATTTGTAATTCCTAAACCATCAGTAGCCACAGCCGAAACGCAGGCAAGCAACGCATTGGCATGATCGGGGTTTTCCATTTCGGAAGCCAAATACCTAGCCATGGCGTATACCTCTGTTTTCCATAGGTTTTGGATCATTCCATAATCACCGACATCGCCATGTAGTGTCCAGAATCCGAGCAATAGTTCGGTATAATTATCGGTGGATAATACCATACCTTGGTGCTTGGAAGCCAAATCATACAAATAAATCATTCGCATGCGGGCTTTAATATTGCCCATTCTGATTTTGAAAGCGTGTTGGTTACGATCGGCAATTGTATAATCTTCGGTCATTGCAGTGGCTATGCCCTCAAACGAATCTGTCAGATCGATAGGTGCAAAATCGGTGGAAAAATATTTCCCAATATCGGCTGCTCGTTCTATTTCGTCGGGCTTATTGGTGATAATCGTGATGGAGCGGCTGATTAATTCAACATCAAGCTCTTGACACACTGGAGTAGCTAGTACGGTAGACAATGCGCTGTCTATACCACCCGATTGCCCCAAAACAAGCGACTTTAGTCCACTATTTTGTAGATATTGCCTTAACTGTTTGCGAATGTTTTCAACAGCAATTTGGTAGTCTGTTATCATATCCTAAAAGTTTTGATTTAACTCTTCTAACTTCTTGATTTTGTTTATCTGCAAAGTTAATCATTTTGTTTGTTGCTTCCAATTAAGGAACATAAATTAAATAAGCTATAATAGTTAGGCGAATTTGCTTTGTTCCTTAAAGAGTCTGGTATAAAAAAAACTGATAGGTCTTTTTATACTAGACTCAAAGATATTAATTGTAAAATATTAAAAGAAAATATTGCAAGTCTCACTAAAGGTGTGTATAATCAATATAAATTTCTAAAAAGCCAAAACGCAAATAATACACAGCATTGACTAGTTGGCTGCCTGTCTTTTGGAAGTAAACTTACAGGGGATAGAACAAAATATTTCACTCGTGCGTTAGCAATATCAAACAGGATTAATACCTTAAAAAAACAATAACTATGGAAAAAATAGCAAATAAATTAGGACTAATGAGTCTTTTGGTGGTTTTTATCGCCCTATTTCTCAAAATGAGCCATCTGCCTGGAGCAAGTATTTTATTATTGATAAGCTTGGGAGGGGGAGTTCCCTTTTTA
>JAOZTL010000065.1:0-3422 GCA_029942205.1 Bacteroidales bacterium
ATTTTGATTTTTTCTCAATGCCTCAATTTCTCGTCGTTTTTCTTCAATCAGCTTATTTTCAACCAATTTTACCGAATCTAATTTGTAATTAAACATCGATTGTTGGCTCGTAACTTCGCTCATCATTTTGTTCATTTTTTGATTAAGAGCAACAGAGTCAAGAATGGCGTTTTTTACAATAAAAGCAGAATCAGCACGAGCTTGTTTTAGAATTTTTTCCGTTTGTAGTTTTGCTTCTTTAAATAAATTTTCGATCTGAGCTGTAGTCATTTGTTCCAAATCAGAAGCAGTCATAATAAAATCAACATACTGATTATCAAGCCAACTATTTAACGACTCCGCATTTATAAATTCCTGAGCCTCAAGACTTAATGATTTTATTTCGGCTAATATGTCAGCGGTTTCTTTTTTTTTTCGTTCTTCTACTAGTTTGTTTTGATCACTTTTTAATGAAATAAAAGCTTCTTTTTTAGAGTCAAAAACATAAAACAAAGACGGATTATCCAAACTTAAGCCATTAATACTTTGAGCAGAATTGTTTAACGTAATAAAAATTTGTTTTTTGTATGTGTTTTTTTGATATTTTGTAGTAACTCTAGTATCTATTTTTATTATTTTTGGTACTGCTCTCTCTTTTGAAATTTTTAAATGATGAATCTTTCCTAAATTTATTTGATATGAAAATTTTCCATTTTTTTTAGTATAAATACTTTTAATTACAGTATTATTTTCATAAATTTCTATTTTTGCTTTTTCAGCAGGCTTTCCTTTATAATAAATAGTTCCTGATAAGTCAAAAAACCCAGATTGCGCATACAAATTACTGGTAGAAACCAATATTCCTACAATCAGCAATAATAAATAAATATTTCGGTTAATAAACTTCATCTATTTTTTTGTATATTTTCTTCATTTAAAAAAAAGTACGAATGTAACATTTATTTCTTTAATTCACTTAATTTTTGTACAAAAGCACCCGAATGTCCCAAGTTAATTATCGTTCGTAAATCGCCTTGAGCCTCTGCAATACTCTCATAACGCCCAAATGTGTATTTATACATTCCATCCACTTCAAATTCCTCTAAACCACTTGCTAAATCCCCGAAAGACAAAATATCCTTTCTATTCTGCAATAATGCAAGTACTTGAATAGTGTAATAATCCCCTTTTATTTCTTTTTGTTCTTCTTCTATCATTATTTCTTGCATTTTTTGTTCTACTACTTTATCAAAAAGTGTAGAATCAACAAGTGCAGAGTCTATTATTTCTAACTCATAAATCCCATCAGCAACTTCTATCAATGTATAATTTTCTGCTTGTTTTTTAATCTCTTCAGCCTCGTCTTCGCTCCATATCGGCTCTTCAACGCTCTCGTCTACGGATATTGTATCCTCGGTAAACGGCTCATAATACGTGTTTTCCACCAATAATACGCTATCCGTATCCCGATACCATTCGTCATAACTAAGTAAGCTGTCTGCCGTTATTATTGGCGTATGCACGATTAATTGTGAAGAATCGTGCTGAGTGTCCATATTTTCAACGAATAGAGGGCTTTGCAAATTAGTTACGGGTAATTTTATTTTGTTTTTACCAAAAGTATATGCCAATGATACTCCATGTACTGGATTCAAATTTCGTGCAATTTTATCTATACTGTGCTGATAGGAATAATAAATGGCATAATTTCCAAATGAAATACCCGCAGTTCCTACTAATGATTGTGAATTTCGATAAGAAAAACTCATTTGATATAAGTCTAAATATGAGGCTAATAAGCTAACATCAAACAAATCATTTGCATTTTTTCGGTAAAAAAACAAAACGGAAGGCTCTAAGGAAATTATTTTTTGTGATAAATAAAAACGGTAGGAACTAAAAACACGAGGATTTATATCCAAACTAGAATTAGAACTATAAAACTTTGGAAAATCAACTGCTAACTGAAAATCAGCTAAACGATAAACCAAACCAGCATTACCTCCATAACGAAATACAGAATATGAATCGTCTATTATTTGTATCATTTCAGTAATATCTTCTGCTATTATTTGATTTTGCTGCATGAAATTTTGTTGTGCATAAACGGATAAACCCAATCGCAAAAATTGAAATCGACTTATTTGCAGTGAATAAGCATAACTTAATTGCCCTGAGAAATTTTGCACCAAACCCTCTACTTGATGATTGATCTGAAATCCTAAATTCGTATGAAGCGCAAGTGGGCTATGTATTCCTATAACATTCATTTCTGGTGAGGACTCAAAACCTGTACGATAACGATAGAGTTTTGAAAAAACATGCATTTTCCCTTTAGCACCTATGTAAGCAGGGTTTTGCTCGCTTAAATCATACAAATAAAAAGCATCATTATGTAAATCTTGTCCATCCGCAAAAAATGGGATAAAAAAAAATAAACTTATAATTCCGAACGAATAGCTAGATTTAAAAAAAAACAACCAAAACCAAGTTAATAAATATTTTGCTTTACTTATTAACGAGATGAATAAAGCCTTTATACACTTGATTTTTTCCACAGTTTACAATATAATAATACGTTCCTTCGGGTAAAGTTTCTCCATTATCAGACTTTCCATTCCAATCATTATTGTATCCAACCCTAGAATATACTTGCCGTCCTGAATTATCCAAAATTTGCAACTCACACGTTCGATAAGCAGCAATATTTTTTATCTTCCAGTATTTATTTTTCTCACTATTCGGTGAAAATACATTATTCGCTTCAAATAAGACATCGTCTGCGATGCGAATAATATTTATGGTAATTTCAACCGTTGTTGTGAGTGGATAATAGCCATTATCCGTAATGGCAACTTCCAACAAATACGACGATTGTTCGCTATCTCCCAAATTAATTAACTCTTGTACATAAATTTTGCCATCCTTATCGTTTATTGAAAAAAAGTTGTCTGTATTACCCGAAATTATTTCATAAATAAGGTCTTGATTTTCGGCATCTGATGCGTTTATTTCTCCCACAAGGTAGTCTACGCTTGCTGTATCGGGGCATTCAAAAAATTGATTTTCGGATACAGGTACTGTATTAGCTAAATAATAAAAATACGAAAATGAACTTTCTTTGGTATTTTTATTATTTAATAAATCAACATAATTCCCTTCTGCTACTGAAACAGAAACTTCGCCTTGATTTATTGCTCGGATGGTTATTTTCCAACGCAAAAAAGATTCGATCAAAGCAAATCCACTAATTTCGGCATTCGTTATTTGAATATCACTCGAACTAAACCGCAATACTTTTTCGGTAAAATCAAAAAACAATTCAATTTCCTTTTGGTCAGTTTCTGTTATAAAATCAGATTGAATGGATAAATTTGGCGGAGCAGTATCATAATCGACCGAATTAGCTGAAATTACTGTCGTTCCGTTCAAATTTCCTGCTG
>JAOZTL010000065.1:3522-10204 GCA_029942205.1 Bacteroidales bacterium
TTGGGTGGTGGCTAATGCAATGGTGGCAATTGGTGGCGTGGTTTCATAATCAACCAAATTAACTGAAATTACTGTCGTTCCGTTCAAATTTCCTGCTGCATCCGATGCTTTATTTTCGGGTAAATTCAAAACGACCGTTCCATCGGTACTCATGCCCGATACGCTGAGTTCGTAAGTCGTTCCTGAGCCTGAAAGTGCTTTTGTTGTTGCGTTTGCGGTGCCTGTGAGTTCAAAATCAGCTTCGGTTAAACCTGTTACCGATTCGGTAAATGTAATCGCAAATTTGATTGGACTTGCATTTGTAGGCGTGCTTTGGGTGGTGGCTAATGCAATGGTGGCAATTGGTGGCGTGGTTTCATAATCAACCAAATTATCGGTATAAACACTTGCTACATTGGCATTACCAACAACATCTACTAGCTTATTTATGGCTAACTCTAAAATTACCGTTCCGTTACTCGTCATGCCCGAAATCGCAACACGATAAGTCGTTCCTGAGCCTGAAAGTGCCTTTGTTGTTGCACCTGCTGTGCCTGTGAGTTCAAAATCGTCTATCGTGAGCTCATAAACTGGCTTGTTAAATATCACCAAAAAATCAATGGTAGACTCATTCGTCGGATCATTTTGAGCGGCATCCAAATCAATAGTCGCAAATGGTGCGACATTATCATAATCGACAGAATTATCGATAATCAAAGTTATTCCATTGAGATTTCCACAATTATCGACAACAGTATTTTCTGCCAAATTTAAGCTTACCGTCCCCGATGTAGTCATACCGCTGACGGCTACTTCGTAACTCGTTCCTGAGCCTGTAATCTCGATTGTTGCAGGATTAGCCGTTCCTCCTGCAACAAAATCACTAACAGTAAGCCCTGAAACTTCTTCATCAAAAATAACCGAAAAATAAATTGGAGATTTACTCGTAGGATCTGACTGTGTAGCGATTTTATCAATAGTAGCTAGTGGCTTTACACCATCTATTTGTATGTTTTTATTAAACGAAAGCGAACCTGAAGTACCGATAGCTGGTAATGTTCTATTTGCCGTACTAAAAAACCCATAATAAACATCTCCTCCTTTGATATGTGCTTCAGCATAAGCCAAATCACTGGAAATATCTCCTTCTATAACCGTGTATTCAAAAACCAAAACCGAAGATCCACTCCCTGATGAATATGTCGCTTGTCTATCTGTAGTGCCAGTCTCTAGTAGCAGGAAAGGATCTACAATTTTATATACATTTTGATCAAATGTTACCTGAATACGAATAACATCGCCTATTTTATAGCAACCATCCGCATTACTCGAACTTACATTGGTTACATAAGCTTCTGCTGGAAATGCAGTATTACTTACCAATAACCATAAAATAATTAATAATGTAGATTTTTTCATGGCTTAAATATAAATAAATAATGTAATCTTTATTTATTAAGAATCATTCATACTTAATAATAACTCCGAAAAAGCTTCTTTTATTGTATTTTTATCATCAATTTTCACGGATTCTATCAGACGCTCAAATACTTCCGTCTCTTTTAGGTCTTTTAGCAAGGGTGCGTCTACGTATAAATCATTTATCGATTGTTGATTGGATTCAAATAAAACACGATAATGTAAAATTTCAAGCTGTTTTTTTTCATCCATAAATCGTTCAAATCGCTGAATAACAGTAGGATCATATTCTTTTTCTTGTACAAATATTTCGTACCACGTATTATCATCTTCAGCTACACTTTCCAATTTTAGAATAATTTTAGCTAATGTTCCTTTTATTTGCATTAATTTTCGGAACACAGGCACATGCAAGGATTCTATATTTTGTAATTTATTATTCTGAAAGTCAAGTAATACAATTTCTTTCGTGTCATTTCGCTCGCTAAAACTAAGCGGAATGGGCGATCCTGAATAACGAATCGTTTCACTTCCGCCTATTTTTTGTGGTCGATGAATATGCCCCAATGCGACATAATCAAAAATATCTGGAAAATTCGTATTCGTTAATTTTTCCAAATTCCCAATGTAAATTTCACGTTCGCTATCGCTCGTGGATGCGCCTGCCATAAACAAATGTCCCATGGCTATAATCGGGATTTTCTGCTCATGAAAAAGACTTACTTCATTTGCCAATTGCTGATAATGAGCAATAATTCCATCTCGCATTTGCTTATTTTTCTCATCAATCGTTTCGCCTGGTACGGATTTACGAATATCCCGATCACGTAAAAAAGGTACAGCACAAACGACCAATTCTGTTTGCTCATTTTCGTTTCTGATTTCGATAATTTCATCTTTCAAATCGTCTGTAACTCCGCCAACAACGTGCATTTGTAGCATTTCCAAAATCTGCCGTGGCGCATTCATCGTAGATACCGAATCGTGGTTTCCGCCAGTGATAATCACGTGTTTGCAATACGAATTGGCGATGCGTGTGAGTGTTCGATAATATAATTGGAGTGAACTATTCGACGGGTAAGCAATATCAAAAATATCGCCCGAAACGAGCAATAAATCTACCTTTTTCTGATTAATTGTCTCGATCATCCAATCGAAAAACTGCTGATGCTCGTTTTCTGTATCCCTGTCGTATAGGCGTTTGCCAATGTGCCAATCTGACGTATGAAGTATTTTCATTATCTTTAATTTTTATAGTCTTCGATCTGTTTGATGCTACTGATGCATTACATAAATTCAACATTATCAACCAGTTCACTTAATCGAATTATTTGTTTACAATTGCATAAGTGGAATGACAAAACAATACTTCGTTAAATTTATAATTGACAATGAATAATTGATAATTATTTTACTGATAAACAGTAGCTTGCGAGTGCTAATATCCAAATAAATATTTATCATTTATCAATCTGGCTATTAAGTAATTACAAAAAAACCTAACAAACTATTGACAAAATAAACAGGACATTAAAAACATTTTAGACTCCTGAATAATATAAATTTACAGAGTTGCGTAAGCCCATCAAAAAAGGTCGAAGTCTTTAGTCCAAATGTACTACGGTGATTCCTGCGCCGCCATTTTCTACTTTTTCGTCTTTGTACGATTTCACAAAAGCTACGGTAGCCAAGTATTCACGGATCATTTGCCGCAAAATTCCAGTTCCTTTTCCGTGCAATATTTTTATTTCGCTGGCTTCTGCTACAATTGCTTCATCCAAATAAGTAGTTACTTTTTGCAATGCTTCCTCGCCACGCTGCCCACGTACATCCATCGAAAAAATGAAATCGCCACGTGTTTTTTCTGGTTTCCAATCCGAAACCACCCGAACGGATCGGCTTTCTTTTTTCGATTCGTTTTTGCTAATTTTCTCTACCTCGTCTTTCTTGACAGTCGTATGCATGCTCCCGATGGCTAAAGTTAGTTTATTTTTCTTTATTTCTACTACTTCACCAATGGTTTTTTGTTTCAAAATACGCACATGGTCACCCACTTCTATTGGCGACATTTTCTCTGCTTTAGGTTCTTCTTCCTTGTTTTGTTTTTTTTGTTTGTTTTTTTTGTATTTACGCCGATCTTCTATTTTTTTAATTTTTGTATCAATACGTGCACTTTCTTTCTTATTTTTTTCGTCTATTTCTGCCTTAAATTCTTCTAATTTTTTGCGTGCTTCGCCTGTTCTGCCTTTTTCGGCATTATTTTTTTTAATTAAAAAAATCGTATTTTCTATTTTTTTATTCGATGCTTGTAGTATTTCTTTTGCCTCATTATTAGCCTGTTCTAGTATTTGTTTTTGTTTTTTGAGCGAATCGTCTAATCGATTTTGATATTTATCAATTACTTTATTCAAATGCTTTTCTTTTTCGGTTAAGCGTTTTTCTTGTTCTCTCAAATCACGTTGTTCTTGTTCCATGATTTTCAGATTCTTATCAAAATCGACATGCTCACGCCCAATTTTATTCACTGCCGAATCTAAAATCCGTTGTGATAAGCCTATTTCTTTCGCTATTTCAAATGCAAACGAACTGCCTGGCTGCCCAATTTTGAGTTTAAACAAAGGACGCATCTTATTGCTATCAAACAACATAGCTCCATTAATAATACCTGCCGAGGCGGTTGCAAAATGTTTCAAATTGGTGTAATGCGTGGTAATTACGCCGAAAGTTTGTTGCTCATTTAGCTGTTCGAGTACTGCCTCAGAAATGCTTCCACCCAAAAGTGGTTCTGTTCCTGTTCCAAATTCATCGATCAAAATAAGTGTGCGATTATTGGCGTTTTCGGTAAAATGTCGCATATTCGTTAAATGCGAGCTGTACGTACTCAAATCATTTTCAATGGATTGCTCATCACCAATATCAATAAATAACCTATCGAATACGCCAAATACACTCGTATCATTGGTAGACACAAGCAAACCGCATTGCAACATGTACTGCAACAAACCAATCGTTTTTAAGCAAACTGATTTTCCGCCCGCATTAGGACCCGAAATGAGTAAAATCCGATTCTCGATATCCAACGATAAATCCAATGGAACAACTTTCTTATTTTCAGCTTTATGCGACAAAAACAACAAGGGGTGTCGTGCTCGATAAAAATCAATTTGAGGAGAATCGACCAAAGAGGGTTTTACTGCCTCTAAATCAATGGATAATAAAGCTTTGGATCGGGTAAAATCAATTATCCCCATAAACGAATAAGCCGAATATAAATCGGTCAAATACGGACGAATGGCATCCGAAAAAGCACGTAATATTTTAATTATTTCTCGTCGTTCGGTAAATTCCAATTCACGAAGTACATTATTAGTTTCAACAATTTCTACGGGTTCGATAAATACCGTTTTTCCTGTTGATGATTCATCATGAACAAAGCCCTTAATCTTGCGCTTATAAGCCACTGGAACGGGAATTAGCATTTTTCCATCACGTACAGAAAGTGTCGTTTCGGCATCAATCCAACCATCTTTTTGTGCCTGTTTCAGCATCCGATGCATACTACGTGAAGCGGCAGATTGTTTTTGTAAAAACTCTCGCCTAATGCGGTGCAGTTCGGAAGAAGCATTGTCTTTTATTTGCCCTAATTTATCTATTATTCGATTTATTTCCTTAAAAACATCCGAATAAATCGTAATTCCTTCTGTCAATTTCTGCAAATTTGGATATTTACCTTCTTCGCTATTGGCAAAAAAGCTTAAAATGGCACGAATCGTTTCCATCGAGCGTTTCAAATCAAACAGCTCTATTTGTGTCAAATAAGTGCCTTCTATTTTTATTTTATCAAAATAACTAGCTGCATTGATGTAATACGAAGTAGGAAAATCATCTTCATACAAGCAAATTTCTTTGAACTCGTTGGTTTGCAGAATGGCTGTCTCTATTTGCGAAAAATCGGTCATAAATGCTAATTCATTGACCAAATGCTCGCCTAAATCGCTAATTGTATGATTGATAAGCTTCTGCCGTATTTTATCGAAGCCTATTTTTTGTTCAAAATTTGTTGGGTATATCACGAATCTACTTTTTTGTTTTGCACAAAAGTACTCGTATTTTAGGAC
Source organism: Bacteroidales bacterium (assembly GCA_029942205.1). Lineage (GTDB taxonomy): Bacteria > Bacteroidota > Bacteroidia > Bacteroidales > JAOZTL01 > JAOZTL01. The sequence continues at coordinate 9,039 of JAOZTL010000065.1, forward strand.
AATTTATAATAAATAAAAAACTAAGTGATAGGACAAAATTAATCGTTTTTTTTCGATAAATCACTGATTACAAAAAAATCATTCAAGCGCATAAGCAACATCAAAAAAGATCGAAGACCTTAAAATCTAATTTTAGTTCTCGGTAACATTTTTTTTATCGCTTTTTGCTGAAATTTCAATTTAGAATTTTTTCGTACATCCAAATGTTTCAATTTTTTAAACTTAATGAAATGATACGGTAATTTTTCGAGACGATTACGTGAAAGATTTAATTCTTGTAAACTACTGCATTTACTTAATTCGTTGGGTAAACTAGACAAACGGTTTCGAGACAAATCCAGCTCTCGCAAACTTCGTAAATGGCCTATTTCTCGTGGAAGAACAGCAAGGTGATTATCGGATGCAATTAAAAATTTAAGACTTCGCAAATTGCCTATTTCAGAAGGTAATCTGGTGAGCATATTATTCTCTATCCCTAATAATTGTAGATTCCGAAAACGACCAATGTCGGCAGGTAAACGCCGCAAATTGTTTTCTGCTAACCCCAAACTCACCAATGAACGTAATTTTGTCAGTATCCGAAATGCTTGTTTCAAATTCAAATTCGGATTATTACTCAAATTAATATACTGCAATTTGTACAATGTAATTAACTCCACAGGTAATGTAACCAAATTATTACCCTCCAGATTGAGGTACTGCAAATTAATAAAACTACTGATACCAAACGGGATAGAATTTAATTCTCGATAGCTTAAAGATAAAACTCGTACTTTACTTGGCTCTTTGAGAGCTGCCGACATCGAAGTGTAAGTTTTCGCATTAGCCAATTCCTCTGCATCCCAAAGTCCTACTTGTGCTTGCCCTGCAAAAGCAAATAAGAAGAAATAGCTAACTAAAAAAAATGTTTTTATATGAATATTCATTGGTTATCGTCCTGTGTTCCTTGTTTTTGACATCATTCTCTATTTAATTATTATGAAATAAGAATTACATGGCAAACGTTAAAAAGTGCAAAAATAATACCTAAAAGGCAACAAAACGATTTTATTTATCGTAAAAACTGTTTTTTTCAAGCTCTTCTTACTTCCCTTTACACAAAAAACTTATAACTCACTCACAATAAGTAAATTAAACACCAACTCAGATTGAATTGTTTATTTTAA
>JAOZTL010000066.1:0-5589 GCA_029942205.1 Bacteroidales bacterium
CTCTTCTATTTCGTGCCCTTTGATGTACACAAATACAAATTCGGCTCCCAAACCTGCGGCATAAGAGACGATTATTAATGGTAACATTTTAAGTAATCCAAATCCAAATGTTTCCATGAAAGTTGCAGATTCGCCAATGGATAGGTAATGCTGAAAACCAACATTCCACATACCAAATAGCAAAGCAGGAACTAATGCTAGAACCACCACACTCATCGTGCGTTTGAGATCCATTGCATCACGCAAATGCGCTCCTCGTTTTGGAGTAGTATCGCCTAAGACAAACAAAAATGTCTCGAAACTCTCAAAAACGGAAAGCCACTTCTCGTATTTTCCACCCTTTTCAAAATTGGGCTTTAATTTATCTATATAATTTTTAAGTGCTTTCATTTATTCGACTTAACTTTTTCTTTTTACTTCAACTAATCGTGTTGCCTATATTATTTACAGAAATTATTTCTGTTCGGACATCACGTGCTGGAAGTACTTGAATAAAACTGTTTTAACTAAACTCTTTGAGCATTATGTCGATTCCTTGACGTACGATGCGTTGTGATTCGATTTTTGAAGTACAAACGAACTCGCATAGTGCAAAATCCTCTTCGGCTACTTCATAAATCCCCAATTGTTCCATCAAGTCAATATCTTCTACAATAATTGCTTTTAGTAATTGTACGGGCATGACACTCATCGGGAATACTCGCTCATATTCGCCACTCATCACAAACGGACGTGCGCCGCCATGCAAGTTTGAGTCTAAGCTGTACTCTTTGTTGGGCGATAGCCACGAGAAAAAACTTCGTGAGGTGCTGTATTTTGAAAATCCAGCTGTTCCCCATCCTAAAAATTCTGCTTGGTCGCCTTCTTCGATTACTGTTACTTGCGAATCGTAAAATCCTAAATAACTATTCTCCTCTATTCTTTCGCCTGTCAATACATTTCCGCTAATCGTGCGTTTGTTTTTGTCCGACAAATTACCTGAAAGCATGCCTTCCAGATTCACTCCTAGCTTCGTGTTGTAATACTGTGTTGTTTTCACTTCGGCACCAGTTAATGCGACTGCTTTGCGCACATCGTATTTTCCTGTTTCAAACAAGCGACCTACAAAAACAACGTCCATCGGGTTCATGTACCAAACCGTTTCGCCTTTGTTGATTGGCTCAATATGGTTGATCTGAACACCGACATTACCTGTTGGATGCTTTCCCGAAAATTTGGTGATTTCAACATTCGTTGCATTGGTAAATGCTGGTGAGTTGCTTTGTTCGCTATGAATATTCAAGTGAACTTTTCCACTGGTTAGCTTACTGAGTGCGTTTAATCCCGTCTGAAACGACTGCTCATTGCCTTTGATCATAAAATCATAATCGGGAGCTAATGGCGACGAATCGAAAGCTGACACATAAATCGAGCGGGCTTCGTCTTTGGGGTTGGCAATAACAGCATAAGGGCGTTGGCGCATAAAGGGCCACAAACCGCTTGCTAATAAATTTTCAATAATCTCTTCGCGTGATAGCGAACTTGGGTCTGATTGCTTAAAGGCTTCAAACTGATCGTTGGCATCGGATTCCACCACTACTTCGAGAATGCGCCGCCGCTCTCCTCGATTTACTGCCAACACTTTTCCACTAACCGAAGAAGCAAATTTTATTTCAGTTCGATACTTATCATAAAATAAGGTAGAACCTGCCTTTACTTCATCACCAACTTTTACTGCAAGTTTGGGCGTTAGATTTGGAAAGTCTGTGGGCTTAAGGGCGTAATGTTTAGGATCTTGAGCTGATGTAAGGGTGAGCTCTGCCTTGCCTTTAAGTTTGATGTCCAGACCTTTCTTTATCTTTATAACTTTAGACATACGTAACTTTTTTTTAGTAATTTTCATCAAAATTAGAAAATTTTTACAATTTCAAGTCATCATTCGTTTCTTTGTCCCTATTTGGATTCATTCTATTTAAGCAATCTCTTTATTATTAAGATATTATACTTATGAAAACTATTTAATAACACATTTTGCGAAAAACTGAAATTGTCCAGTTCTTAAATCGTCCGTAGGACATTTGAGCGTCAATCTAGTTAAAACTGACGATTTGATGTCCTACGGACGATCAAATGTCAATAACTCAAATATCAAGACATAAAAAAAACGCTTAGTCGTTTCCACTAAGCGTTTCATTCATTCAATTTAAACCAATTAAAAGTTATTAATAATTGATTTAACTACTCAATACATAATCGTTGTACAAAGCAGGGGCTTGGTCATTCCATGCCAGTTTTCCAATAATCGAAAACTCCTGCAATTGCGCTTTTAGAGCCAGACCTTGTTTCAAACGGAAACTTTTTGCCTCACTACGCACGGTTTTCAACAACTTGGCATCTGCGATGCTTTGGTCGAAGGTCGCAATCAGAGTTTCTAACTCATACAGATCGGCTTGTCGCACGTTACGGCGTTTCAGATTGTTCAAATGCTCGGTACTTGCTCGCAATAGCAAACGGCTCTTGCGCAACAAATCGCTTTCTTTAGCATTGTGATACTTCATCGCACCAAAGAATGCATTATCGGCTGTACCTGTTTTGTACAAACTAGCCACTCGAAGCGAAATGTATTGCATCTGCTTCAACAGCAATTGCTTATTTTGCTTCTTGATTTCGTATGCTCGAGCCAAATTAGCTTTGTATCGTTCATCATCCATCAAATCTCTATACGCATCGGTTGCATTTTTAAATTGTACCAATGTTTCTTCTGTGATTTCATATTTTTTTAATGTGGGCAAATCACGCTCCACAACGTTAGCCATGTAATGGCATTGTTGCAACAATTCTCCTTGAGACGATTGCAACTTGGGTTTAGTAATATTATTCATTATATATTTATTTTGTGTGAGCATTGCTCACGAGTTTAATAAGTTCTCCAATATCGGAGAGTTCTTATTTCGCAATGAACTATTTTTTTCTGATAAATCAAAAACATAATTTTACATTGCGCTGCAAAGATACGAAAAAATAATGTAATTACCAAATGTTTTTATGTATTTTTTTTAATTAATCAATTAAAAACTGTTTTTTATACTGTATTATTTGTTCTGATAATAAAAAAAGGAAGGCTCTGTATACCCTTATTTTATTGACTATACAGCGTTTTATGTTGAGGATCAAGGCTTTCTTTTTTAGGGATGAAAAAAAAGTAAAAAAAAATGCATTTTTTTTAGTAATATCTTTGTTTTTTTCACTTTTTATCGAAAAAAACGAAGAGCAGCAGCATGCATTTCGTCGTTTAAGTGCAAAAAACGAGTAAGTAATACCATTAATTTAGTAAGGCTAAATAGTAGGGAAGTTCATCTTTAATCACATAAAAACTCTATTATATTGATAAAAAAATCAAATAGTATCGACAATTTCCTGTTCCAGATCAGCAATTTCGTGGTCTATCATCAACAATTTCCTGTCCCAGATCGATAATTTCGTGATCTATCATCAACAATTTCCTGCTCCAGATCAACAATTTCGTGGTCTAGCATCGACAGTTTCCTGCTCCAGATCAACAATTTACTGTCTCATATCGACAAAAAACATCCATAAATCAGAGCTCATCTGTTTTATTCTTTTCACTCATCCGTATAGCTATGCTTTAACGATTTATTATACTGCTGATATAATTGTACGTATTTAGGCGTAACTTACTAATTTACATTGCTAATTTGTCAGAAAATGTCCTAAAATAAATATTAAAACAAACGAAGTCTTAATTGGTATTTTATTTGTTCGTATATTTTATTATCTTTAGCCTATTAATCCTGCTTTATAAAGTTAAAACTGACGAAGTCTCAAATAAAATAATAATTATTTATCCTAAAAATTAATTCTATATGAAGTCTGTATTTCGATTTTTCACACCACACATAGAGATGAGCCTTTTTGATAAGCTCCGTACCCGTTCATTTATTATAATTACATTTATAGGATTACTAATGCTCGGAATATTAACAATTAATACACTTGTTAATCCAACAAAAAACTTTATGGCAACAATCAGTTCCGTTTCAGCCATATTTATTTTTTTGATTATAACACTTTTCTTATTACAAAAAAAAGGCATTCGTATAGCAGGAAATACCTTAAGCTTGGGTTTGATACTACTTATTAGCGTTACAGTCAATATGCTTAATCCCGAAATATCGATTCTATACAAATATACACAAGGTTTCTACACATACTTTTTGTTCTTGGCGGTAAGTAATTTATTTGCCACTCGTGGCATACTATTAATCAATTCTACTATCGTGATTGCAAGTACGACGCATGTCTTCCTATTTGGCATGGAGCACTTCCCCGATCAGTTGAGCTTGATACGTACAGGCTATATTCAGCACCTATCTGTAACTATTATGATGACTACCGTGATGTATCTCGCTATTCTTTTTAGCGAGAAAGCGGTAGAATCAGCCAATAGAAATGCGCAAATAAAAGCCAATCATACCAAAAAGCTTCAGGCAGGTTTTGCATTGATAGCAGAAACTTCATTGGTATTGAAAAAGTTATCCATAAAAATAAACAAATCGGCAGAATCTATGAGCAGTAGCTCGTCGGAACAAGCTGCAAGTTTAGAGGAAATATCGACAACCATCGAAGAAATAGCAAGTTCTATCGGTAATAATTCCGAAAATTCGCAAAGTACAGCACAAACGGTAAGTAATACAGCACAGTCGGCAAAAAAAAATGAATTGGCTATTCAAAAAACATTAGAGGCTATCGAGGAGGTTAGCTCCAAAATAACCGTTATTCAAGAAATAGCTAACCGCACAGAGATATTATCGATCAATGCGGCTATCGAAGCAGCTCGAGCAGGTGAATCAGGCTTAGGATTTTCGGTGGTGGCACAAGAGGTGAAGAAATTGGCAGAAAAAAGCAACATGGGAGCAGCCGAAATTATCGAATTGATTCAACAAACGAAAAATATTTCGAGCATAGCAGGCGAAAACTACAAAAAAATCTCTGCTGATATTATGCTTATTGATAGTGCTGTGAATGAAATATCGCTCAGTACGGTAGAGCAGAATACTAGTGTGAACGAAATGAATAGTGCCATCGGGCAAGTAAACGAAAGTTCGCAAAGTAATGCGAGTTTTGCTGCCGACTTATTCGACTCGGCACAGGAAATTCAACTGTATATCAATAAACTGGACGATACGCTGATAGAAAATAAGACCTAAGGTTCTCCTTCCTTTTTGATGTCGCTTACGCAATTATGTTAATTCCGAAGATTTTAGTTAAAGACATAATTGCGTAAGCACATCAAATAGCACAAAGTGCTTAGAAACTGAAGGAGGTGTGAAACAAGAATCGTCGTCTATCCATAAGATAATCAAAAGGATACTTTAGATTTTTAGCCAAATAGTTTTCAGTATCCAATAAATTACTCACCGAGAATCCCAATTCAAACGAATTTATTTGATAGCTTACTTTGGTATCCATCGTTATCCAGTAGTCGATGGTAGTAGGTCGAGGCGTTTCGTTAAGTCCCATGGCAGCAATTTCGATATCGGAGTACAAATCCAGATCCCTACGCAATACTTCGCCTTGGTAATGCCCTGT
>JAOZTL010000066.1:5599-10095 GCA_029942205.1 Bacteroidales bacterium
TGTAACAGCAGCCGACCAGCCATTTTTAAGATAACTAATCCCCGCATTAGCCGTAATTGCAGGTGCCCACGTGATTCTGTCGCCATGTACCGAAATCCACACTTGCTCGGCATCGTAGATCGCTTCGTCTATGCGCTCGGTGTAGGAGGCATTGGCAAAAGCAAGTACCGATTTAGAGGTATAATTCACTTCCGCTTCTGCACCCGCATTGGTGAGGTCGTAAATGTTGGTACTCAAATTATAATTTCCTAAGCTATAAGCAATCTGTCCTTCCGATTGGGTATAAAAACCATTCATTCGTACCACCAAGTTGGTTGATAATTGATAATCCAGCGCAAGCTCGGCAGTTTGTATTCTTTCGGGCTCTAGCTCGTTTAGGTTAGAGGCAAGCGTCCACGTATTCGATCCGAATAATTCGGTAGCCGTGGGGGCTCTAAACGAATTTCCACCAATTAGCTTGATCGTAAACTTCTCGGTAGGCATAAAAATAACAACCAATCGAGGCGAAAACTCATCAAAACTTTTTGACTTCTCCTTGTTTTGGTCATTAATGTCGATATAATCAAAGAACTCGTTATCGTAGCGCACGCCAGCCGTAAGTTTTACTTTCTCGCCAAGCATACTCCCCGACGAAAATTGAACGAAACTAGCCAAATTATTCACCATTTTTCCATCAATGTAGGCTAACCATGAGCCCATGTTACGCATTTCGTTATTCGGGAAAGGAGCATACCAACCAGCATTGGCAGGTACAAGCGTGCCATCGTCCATCGTGAAGCCACCTTGGTCGTTCAAGTCCGTATTGGAGGTGTGCGTGTTGTCGCCACCATAAAATAAGCCAGTATATTCGGCAGCAGCAAGGATGCGAGCATTGTTACCAAGCTCAAACGTGTACTGCGATCGGGCAAATACGTCCTGCGCACCAGTTTGTAGGTATTCACTAACCGAATTGGGATAATAATCACCAAAAGCACCATCACGGTAGTAATGCATATCCCAATCGATGCCGTGGTATTGATGGCGTAACACGTATTCGTAGGATACATTTTCGCTATGCTTGTTTTGATACTTGAGTACAGTCATGCTACGGAACTCCTGCATGTTCTCTTGTTGGTTTGGGATCTCAAAAAGCCATCCGTGCCCTGTCTCAAACTGCCATAGCTGGAAGTGATACTGCAAGCTTAATCCTTCGAGTAAGCCTTTCCCATCAAATTTAGAGAATAAGTATCCACTAAGTTGATCGTTTTTGCTTGCAAATTTCTGATGAAAACCAGAATTGCTTGGATTGGTTTCGGCATCATACGAATCGTATTGCTCGCCATCGTTCTTGCGGAAACTCACCGACGTAACATTATCGAATAGTTTGTTCTCGAATCCAGTCATAATATCGTAAATGTGCGTATGATAATCGCCGTATCGAACATTGATAAGTACGTTTTTTTCGCCAAAATCAGTTACCGAAAGCGTATTGATGGTAAGCACGCCATTGGTGGCATTGTTGCCATACAAGGCAGCACCAGGTCCACGGATCACTTCTAGCGATTTGGCAAATACCAGCGGAGTAATATCCCACGTGTAAGCAGATCCGTATAAATTATCGTTAAAAGGCACGCCATCGATCATGAGTAGCAGGTGATTATTGTTCCAACCCTCAAAATTGCCTCGATAACCCACCGTTTGGCGTTCGTAGTCTTGTGATGGAAAAAAACCAGGATGCTTGTATAATACGTCATTGATGCTATTCCAATTAAATGCTTTGAGATAATCAGAGCCGAATACGGTAATTACGTTGGGGGCAGTATTGGTTTTTTCAGCAGTTTTTGACGATGACACGACATCAATCAATAATAACTCTTCGAGATTCATTTCAAAAATATCGTTGATAACCACCGTGTCGATTTCTTGAGCAAGAAGCGTAGGGCTAAGGCTGAAAAATAGAATTAAAGAACTAAGTAAAAATAAGATTTTGGTTTTTTTCATCGTCGTTATTTGTTTTTTATTCTTTAATAATTCGACTTTACGAAGTTAATTTTAATTAATTATTAGTAATTTATCTCTTTTTTGAGACTTATTAGACAAAAGATTTTAGTAGAAAGTAGAAAGAAAAGCAGCATATTTTAGGCTGAAAAGCATTGCTATTAACAAAAATTCTTTCTGCTTAATTCTTTCTACTTTTAACTTTTATTATTATCATAAAACAGATAAATAAACTGATTAATAGCAATTTTCAACTCAGCAAAGTAGAAATAATAAAAGAACTGATTAAAAAATTCCTTATTTATTCATATTCAATAAAAACTTGAATATCTTAAAAAAGTATTACTAATTAGTATCATTAATTATGCCAAATATCATATTTATACGTAAAGCTTATAAAAATGTTTACGGATTGAGTGAATTAATGGACGCTACCAAATAAATACTTTTCATCAAAAAGGTCGAAGAGCTTGATTGGAATAGTTTTGAACAAGTGCGTAAGTAATATTAAATAGCACAAAGTGCTCAACATCAAAAATAGAGAAGACCTTTTGAAAAAATAGCTAAAAATGTTTATCTTCGCCCCTGAAATGTAAAACAACAAAACACAAACACACAAAGCAATGAAGAAAAAACTATTTTTCATATTATTAGTAAGCATGTTGTTGAATGTATTTGCAGGATATTCGCAAATACTTAACCCTGTGGGCTGGAAATATTCAGTTAAGAAGGTAAGTAATACAGAGTTTGATCTTATTTTTGAAGCTACGATAGAACCAAAATGGCACATGTACTCGCAGTTTTTTGATACAGGCGGCCCTGTAAAGATGACTTTTGAGTTTGATAAAACAGCCAACTACGAAGCTGTGGGCAGCGTACAAGAAGTAACGAAACCACACAGCGAGTATGATGATATTTTTGATATTAATGTTCAATATTTTGCAACCACAGCACGCTTGGTGCAGCGCATCAAAGCAAAAACGGATAAACCATTCACCATCACGGGAGCATTTGAATACCAAGTTTGCTATGATGATAAATGCGTATTGTTTGATCCCGATTTTGAGTTTAGGATAGAAGGCGCAAAAGTAGCGGCTAATACTACCGAAAATCAAACCGAAACAGAAGTAGTAGAAGAAACAACTGAAACCGAACCAGTACAAGAAGAAGTCGTGGACAGCTTGCCGTTAAAAGAAACCGTGGAAGAAAAAACGGAAGTAAAGCGATCCAAGAACACGCCCGTCATAGCCAAAGACAACGCATGGAAAGGGAATTCAACAAACGACTCAAGCTCCATTTTGTGGTTCTTTTTTGTGGCAATGGGTTTTGGTTTCACTGCCTTAATCACGCCCTGCGTATTCCCGATGATCCCAATGACCGTCTCGTTTTTCATGCATGGTGCCGATAAAGCAAAAAATAAAATGAATGCAGCAATTTACGGAGCTTCTATCGTATTGATTTACACCGTGCCCATCGCTTTGATTATAGCTATTGCCAATATCTTTGGAAACGACTCGGTATCGGGCGATTTTGCCAATTTCTTGAGCACGCACTGGATTCCGAATGTATTCTTCTTTCTTATTTTCTTAGTTTTTGCAGCCTCTTTCTTCGGAATGTTTGAAATAACAATGCCTAGTTGGTTGCTCAACAAAACAGACAAACAAGCCGATCGTGGCGGTCTTATTGGAATCTTTTTTATGGCATTTACTTTGGTGCTGGTTTCGTTTTCGTGTACAGGCCCTATTGTTGGTGGTATTCTGGTGGAATCGACACAGGGCGGCAACATCCTGAAACCAATCGTGGGTATGCTCGGCTTCTCTATTGGGGTGGCTGCACCATTTACGGTATTCGCATTGTTTCCTCAAATGCTCAAAAAGCTACCAAAATCGGGTGGATGGCTCAACTCGGTCAAAGTGGTGTTGGGATTTATCGAACTCGCTCTCGGTCTCAAATTCTTGAGCATCGCCGATCAAACCTACCATTGGGGATTGCTTGATCGTGAAATTTACATTGCCATGTGGATCATTATTTTTGGTTTGATGGGCATGTACTTACTCGGAAAAATCAAGTTTGCACACGATAGCGATTTGCCACACGTGAAAGTTCCTCGCTTATTGCTTGCCGTACTTACTTTCTCATTTGTTATTTACTTGATACCAGGCATGGTGGGCGCACCACTGAAAGCACTATCAGGTTACTTGCCGCCACAATCGACACATGACTTTGATCTGGTGAGCATGCTGCGTGGCGACGACGAGGCGAGTGTGTGCGAAACACCAAAATATGCCGACGAACTGCATTTACCGCACGGTCTGCACGGGTATTTTGATTATTACCAGGCCGTGAAATGTTCCAAGGAACAGAACAAACCAATTTTTATTGATTTCACAGGGCATGGATGCGTCAATTGCAGAGAGATGGAAGCTAATGTTTGGTCTGATCCACGTGTGTTAAAGCTGTTGCGAGAAGAGTACGTCATTCTAGCAATGTACGTAGACGATAAGAAGATTGAATTGACT
>JAOZTL010000067.1:0-1382 GCA_029942205.1 Bacteroidales bacterium
TAAGCGGATACTGCTTTCAAACAAAAAGATTACCAGAATGCTAAAAATTTGTATGCAAACTATTTAACCAACGTTCCGAGCGATAAATATGCCAGCAAACAAATAGAATTGTGCAACAAAAAAATAGCGAAATCATTTGAAAAACCTAGCGAAAAGAAAAAACTGCCATTAGTCCCCATATTGATTGGTGTGGCTGCGGTGGCACTTATCGTGATTTTATTTTTGATGAAAGATAGCATATTCGGCGCTTCGGATGATGACGATAACAATCTGGCAGATAAACCAAATACCGAAAAATACAACGAACACATCAAAAAGGCAGATCGCTTTTTTGACGATGATAATTACGAACATGCTCGTGATTACTACGACTCGGCACTTGCCGTGATTTCGGATGATGAGTATGCCGAACGACAACGCAAACTGTGCGAAGATAATTTATCCAAAGAAACGGATTTGATGGCAGAAGCTGATGCTTTGTATGCTGCAAAAAATGCTGTTAGAGCAAAACTATTGTACGACTCTCTTTTGATTAGCGAGCCAAGCAACGCCGAAGCTCAAAAAAAATCGGATGCTTGTAAAGATATTATCGACAAGTCAAGAACCATAAAACCCGACCAAAGCACCGACGGATTGTATGGCTACATCAATGGCGACGATTGGTTAATCATCGATCATCAATACGATGCTGCCAACCCATTGCAATACAAAATGGCTTTTGTGAGAAAGGACGCTTGCTTACCGAATTTCGATTTGATAAAATAGAGCCTTTCAATCCTGGATACAAAGCGTATGATAACACTTCGGGCGAAAAATTCCTTGTCGTTATCAGCGGAAACGAAATCGTATTACGTAAATTCTAGATCTAGGTTCGACCTTTTTAATGTTGCTTACACATTTATTATAATTACAATAAGAAAAATAACTAATGGATACAACTGCTTTAATTGCTATTGGCTTAGCCATCGTGGTAGCATGGATGATTTTTAAATTCTTAGCAAAAACAGTATTAAAAATAATAGGTATTCTTTTTATTTCTGCCGTACTGATGGCTTATTTATATTATGCTGATTTTATTCAGTTTGATGATAATAGGAAAATAGAATTGACCGAAAAAGCTAGCCAAAAGCTAAACTTGGACTTCTCGGTAGAAAAACTAAAAACCACTTACTGTTCTGGTCAAATGTCGCACGAAGACTCGGTTCGCTGCGAATGTATCATTACGCCTTTGTATGATTACATCACAAAAAACTATACCGAAGATGAATTAGATGCTTTGAAGAAAAATAAATTTAAAGCGTTAATAGAAATAAAGAAAATACTCGGTGCGAATAAAGACAAAATCAAAGAAAAGCTACGAGAACGTGATGCCGAACATTTGT
>JAOZTL010000067.1:1392-10088 GCA_029942205.1 Bacteroidales bacterium
GTGATTTTCTTTGTGAGAAAAGTAACTAGAAGGACAAAATTAATTACACATTTATAATTATGGATTTTATTGAATTGTCGAAATTTACTGAAGTGCGTAAGCAACATCAAATAAGTCGAAAACTTTAAAATAAAAGAGGCTATCTGTTAGATAGCCTCTTTTAAATCTGATATTTGTTAAAAACGGGTCTGGCATAAATATTTAGTAATATTTTGCGTAAAGCCTCCAACTCTCCTTCGTCTTTGAGTAGATCTAATTTCTTTTCAAAAAATGCAATGTGCTTTTCTTTTTCTTCCAAAGTGTAATGTTCTTTGTACGTATCGGTTTTATTGATTAAATCGGCAGCTACATAATTAATCGGCCACAACTTATACAACTCGTACATACGCGAATCAATCACATTTGCAAGCATATTATACTGCTCGTTTTTGTGCGAATATTTTTCGCCTATTTGGGCGACCGACTTATTTATTGGTCGTGAAAAAGTAAAATGAACTCTTCCCTTTGGATTCTCCATCCCCATTTTCATACTCAACAAATCGTCTTTCGGATCTTTTTTATATTCAGGATTAATTGATCGGCGATACTGTTCCCGAACCTTTGCGACATCACATGGTTCATATTCATACGAAATAGCAACAGGAACAACTCGCAGGCTCTGAAAAAGTTCTACAAAATCACCTTTCCGACCAATAGTTAACATCTTGAGCAAACCTACTTGGGTTTTATCATTGCCATCTTTGGTGCGTCCTTCACGTTGTGCAATCCATATCGAGCGTTTCTTTTCGTTAATCGTATGATTAATGTAAGCCGATAAATTAATCGATGACTCCAAACGCTGACGACCTAATTTACTTCGCTCAACAATGAAGCTTCGGTTCATTTTCACCAAATCTTCAATCCATGGATAAATCATCAAATTATCGCCAATGGCTATTTCGGTTATATCAAAGTCATTTTTGAATAGAGCGAAATTAAGAAATGCCGAATCGAGAACAATGTCTCGGTGATTGGACATAAACAAGTAGCTTTCGTCTTTATCTAAGTTTTCAAGCCCCGAAACAATAATGCCGTCGGTTGTTCTTTCTTTCATCCATTCGACGAACGAATAGATGAAATTTTCTTGAAAAGCTTGCACCGTTTTCGTACTTCTTACCTGTGCTACCAATTGCTCAAGTGGGCTTGGAAATAGGTAGTCGATTATTTTTAAGAAGTATTCATTCGATGTAAGACGAATTAGAGCCTCTTCTACCTCGTGATCGAGAAAAGGTCTAATACGATCAAAATCAAAAGTATCTGTCATATTATTTTTTATTAATGAATAATAAGTTTAACTATTTTTTTCGAGATATTATTTTTTTTCTAACAAACCAAATAATGATCGTTAATATAATCAAAAATGGCCACAAATATACTAAGCCTACAATGAAATTCAATAATCCTTTCCATCCGCCAGAAAGTGCTTTGCCTAGTTTGCCAAAAAATCCAGTGTAGGTTTGTTCAAAATTTTGCGAAACAGTGAGATTAATCGTACTGTAATTCACTTGGCTCGATAAGTATTTTAATCGTCCTTCTTTGGCATCTATTTCTTCACGCACAATGCGTAGATGCTCATTCACTTCCAATATTTCGCTTATGCTTCCTGCTCTTTTGAGCAATTCACGGTATTGCAGCTCTACTTCTTTTTTGTTTTTCAGCCGACTTTCGATGTCGATAAATTCTTCTGTAACATCCTGCATATGAATGTTTTTTGATTGAATAGCTTTGGCTATCTGACTGATGGAATCCAGCAATAAATCAAATTTTTCTTTTGGAACTCGAATAATTAAGCTACTCGATATTTGATATGTTTGGTTATATTGATTTTCATCAGAAATATAAGCATTACTGCTTTTTGCATAACGTTTAATTTTTAGTAGTGCTTCTTCAAAATCACTCACTTCGATAACCAGCTCGGAGGTTTTTATAATCTTTTTTTCAATAACCGAATTACTCGCTGTTTTCATTTCCACAGGAGTGCCATCAAAGCTTTCCATCTGAGACTCAGAGTAAGCTATTTCTTGGCTAGCATACGATTCGCCACTCTGGCTACAGCTAAAACTAGCAATAAGAATCGAATATACTAATAAATACTTTAAATATGCTTTCATATTATTTGGATTTAATATTAAGGTCTTTTGACCTATTTGATATTACTTACGTAAATCTGTATAATTAATTTATCTACTCACTTAAACTCTCATAGAAAACCTTAATCAATCAAATTAAAGGCAAATATATTGAAAAAAAACACCATAAAGAAATTCATTCGCCAATAGATCAAAATCGTTAAAGCAAACTTTACTCTTTCTTTTGTTTAAATAATTCAGCTAGATCTTACAAATCTTAGATATAAAAAATAAGGTTATGTGAAAAATATTCGATACATTTGTGCTTTAAATACCTCAATAAATAATATTGACATGAGTGATCAAATATTGATAGTAGATGATTTACAAGATAACTTACAAATAATAAGCAATATTTTACATCCCAAAGGTTATCGAATTTCTGTAGCTTCCTCTGGCAAAAAAGCTCTGAAAAGAGTGTTAATACAAGCTCCCGACCTTATTTTATTAGATATTTTTATGCCAGAAATGGATGGCTTTGAAGTTTGCAAAAGACTAAAAGAAAATCCAGAAACGACAAATATTCCTGTTATTTTTTTGACCGCCTTATCAGAAACAGAAAATATATTGAAAGGCTTTGAGTATGGAGCTGTTGATTATATCACCAAGCCATTTAATTCTTTGGAGCTAATTTCGCGAATAAAAACCCACTTAGAAATCAAACGATCAAGAGATACCATTGCAGAACAATCAACAAAATTACTGAAACAAAACGAAGAGCTTATTGAACTAAATAAAACAAAAAATAAATTTTTTTCAATCATCGCACATGATCTGAAATCGCCATTTAACAATATCATCGGTTTTTCATCTTTATTGCTCCGAAATAAAAATAATTATTCCGAATCAAAACGAAATCAATTTACCAAACTAATCGCAAATTCAGCTCAAAATGCTTTTACATTACTTGAAAACTTGTTGGAATGGTCTCGTGCTCAAACAGGACATATCGAATTTTTTCCCTCTTCATTTAATATTGCTACCATCAGCAACGAAATTGTAGATTTATATGCCAATGAAGCTCAACGCAAGCATATTACATTACAGTCTGAAATAAATAAAGAGCAAACAATCTTTGGTGATTCCAACATGATCCGTTCTATTTTGCGCAATTTGATTTCAAATGCGCTCAAATTCACCAATTCTTCGGGAACAGTAAGTATCCAATATTTTGAAAATGAAGAGTACGCAGGTTTTTCGGTTCAAGATAGCGGTATTGGAATGAATTCTCAAGAAATAGAAAAAATACAACAATCAAATCAAATTTATAGTACTCAAGGAACTGACTCAGAAAAAGGAACGGGATTGGGACTTATGCTGTGCCACGAAT
Source organism: Bacteroidales bacterium (assembly GCA_029942205.1). GTDB lineage: Bacteria > Bacteroidota > Bacteroidia > Bacteroidales > JAOZTL01 > JAOZTL01. Next base: position 4,891 of record JAOZTL010000067.1, read on the forward strand.
TTGTTGCGCAACACCAAGGAACACTTGAATTGAAATCGAAAGAATCTGAAGGAAGTACTTTCTCTGTGTATCTACCGAAAAAATAATAAAGAGCTTAGTAAACAGTTATTCATACAATTGAATAAAATCAAACGAATTTTCGGTATAAGCAAGAAATTTCATGAAATCAGAAAATGCAATTGCCAAAGAGGCGGTATTGATATTTGGATGAAAACTAATAAATTCTGATTTTTTTAAATTTTCATCAATAAATACGTGCACATGTTTATCTGCGTCGTTTATTAAACCAAAAAGAGAAACAGAGCCCGCTTTCAATCCTAAATATTTTTCGAGCCTCCACCCTGATGCAAAACTGATCTTACCTTGCTGCAATCGTGCTTCCAAATCTTTGACACGCAAGGTTTGCGTATGCTCTAATAAAACCAAATAGTGTTTATTTCCCTTGTGATTTCTGAAAAATAAATTTTTGCAATGTGCCGCTTCTAAATCTGTCCAGTATTTTTTTGCCTCTTCAATAGTAGGAACAGGCGGATGCTCTTTATAAATAAACGAAATATCTAGCTTTTCTAATAATGCATATAATTCTTTCTGTCCATTCATTCTCTTATTTTTTTCAATAATCGGATATTTAAAGCTTATTTAATTTTGCATTAAAAAAAAATCATTTACTTTTATTATATTCTAATCCCAATCATTGCAATATCATCTCGTTGATTCTCATGTGCTTTATGAGTATCCAAAGCTATCTCAAAAGCATCTTTTTGTTCATCTAGTGGAGCTTCTGCATTTTTAGCTATTAATTTAGAAAACCGTGCATGTCCGAATTTTTTCCGTTTTATGTCATGCTGATCGACAAAGCCATCCGTTGTCAAATAAACCATGTCTCCTTTTTTGGGTAAAAGTGTGAAATTCTCAAATTTTTGTTTCTCCAATCCCTTAATCCGCATTCTTCCTCCGATAGTTTTTCGTGAGCCTTTTATTCGATTCACGGCTTTGTCTTTTGTCGAATAATGCAATAATGGACGTTTAGCGCCTGCAAAAGTTATTTTTGTGTCATCATTTTCTGTTAAATCAAATCGACATAAGCACACATCCATTCCGTCATTATTTTCAGAATGCTCTTGGTTTAATGCTTTCCGTATTTCGATGTGTAATTGTTCCAATATCTCGGCTGGATCAAAAATGCTTTTTTGGATTACAATCTGATTTAATAAACGATTACCGATCATCGACATAAAAGCACCTGGAACTCCATGCCCCGTACTATCAGCTATTGCCAGCAAGTACATTGGTTTGCTGTTTTTATAATTAATCAGCTTGGCATGCCAATAGAAATCTCCCGAAACAATATCCCTTGGAGAGAAAAACACAAACAAATCTAATCCATCGGCAAGTTGCCCTTGCGTAGGTAAAGTCGCCTGTTGTATCGTTTGAGCATATCGCAGGCTGCTTTGTGTTTGTTTTTTCTCAAATTCGAGTAAATCATTTGTTTCTTGCAACTCATCATTTTGTGCCGTTATTTCTTCTTTTTGTTGATTAATTTGGTAGTTTTTATCTTTCAATTCATTATTGGTCAATTTTATTTTCCTCAATAAGAAAAATAATATAATCGAAAACATCAATACTAAAATAATAATACTGAATAATAATATATTTATCTTATTTTGATATGCAATCTGGTCATCTTTTAGTTTGATTACTTCTTCTTTGGCTTCTAATTCTACCTCTTTTTCTTTAATCGATTCGTTTGCTGAATTAAGAGAATCTGATGCTTGATTTAATTTACTTTCTTGATCTTGTATTACTTCTACCGCTTCTCGCATTACCTCTTCTGCCGAATTGGTACGTGCATTCATTTCTTGCGTAGTGTTGTCTAATTTTATATTTTCTATTTTCTCAAAATATTCAGCATGTTTAGCCGTATTTCCTGTTGCTTGATAATACAACACGTATTCATTATAACATTTAAGCAACATTGCTTCATTATAATTATTGACATACACATTGTCTTTTAACTCACTCAAGTATGCACCACATTTGGTATAATCCTTATTCAAACGAGAAACTTTACTCAACTCTAAAAGCACCGCATTCGTATATTTGGTGAAAGAACCTCGTCTAATCATTGCTAAATTTTCTTCCAGAACGAGCTGTGCAGCTCCATACTGTTTATTTCTTCCATATAATGCTCCTAACATGCTATTGGTTGCAAAAAGTTTATAGCTCAAATTGTTTGTTTTGGCTACATTCTTTGCTTTTTTCAGTGCATCAATTGCTTTTCCTGAATTTCCACTTGCTTGGTATTGCTTAGATATTTTTTGATACAAGCTGATGGCATCACTGTATTTTCCTGCACTAGTATAGCTTTCTGCTTGACTTTCTTGCTCTGTCAATGATTGAGCAATATTATTTTCTGGTATCAAAAAAATAACTGAAAACAAAAGAGCAATTTTAAATATGATGAACTTAAATGAATTCATTCTCGATAGTTTAATGTAATATTGTTTTCTATATTAGTAATTAATGCTAAGAATAAAGGATATTAACATTGAAAAACAAAATATTTTTCAAGCTAAGATATAACTTTATTTTTTTATTTCAAAGAAAATCTATTTTGTATCAGAAAAATCCTGCACACAATTGAATCGATATGTTTGATGTGGCTCAATGGATACTCCCACGGCACGATAGCTATTACTCAATATATTTTTTCGATGACCTAACGATGAAACATTTTCATCAATCAATAATTGCATAACTATGTCGAGAGCTTTTTGGTATCCATAAGAACAATTTTCAGCCATAGAACCACCTGTAGCATATCTCTTTATGCGCTTAAAAGTACTCGTTCCATCGCTTGACGAATGCCCTACTTGCCCCGTTTCTCCCATATCTTTGGCATGAAATTTAGCCGATTTGTATAGATTTTCGGACGAATACAACACTCCTCCATCAGATACATTTTTCAAATCTTTATACAACGACTGAATGTATTTATTCGTTTTCTTTAGACCATTGTCTGCAACATAATCATCTAAATACGTTTTTGCAAATTTTCGTCCATCAATACGAGCTAGGTTCATCAAATAAATAATGTCTTTTTCGTCTTGCATTAAATACGATTCATTTTTAGCAGTATTTGCTTTTGTTTTTTCAGCACTTGTCCATGTCGAATAATTTTTTAATTGTCCGTTGGTAATCGTAATTACTCCGAACAAGAAAACAAACAATAAATTTATTTTTTTCATAATGGGGAAATTAGTTCGTAAAAAAAACATTAAGAGATTGGCAAAATTAGCCTCATATTAATCATTCTTTGATTTCACTGAATCGTAAGAATTTGTATACTTGAGAAAGCAACATCAAAAAGATCGAAGACCTTATTTTATCTCCGAATCAATATCTTTAATTATTTCAAACAACATCGTTTTGAGTCGCCTACTAGAAATGACATAGTTTATAAAATAAACTATCCAAACAGCAACGAATGCCAATGCCATCAAATCAGGAAAATCATACAATGTAAATGGTATAATCGTAAAAATAGAAGCAATGACAAAGACTTCTAAAAAATTAATTTTGTAATATAAATATCGTTTATCATCATATTTGGTGATACGAATTTCGCCTTTACTGATGCCATTGAATAAGTTCCAGCCATTCCACGCAAAACGAAATACCGTGCCTTTGAAACTAACGACACTTTCTTGGCTTTGAATATCAAAAATATAAGCATCACTAAGTTTTCGTTGCAATTTTGCAAAAAATAATCGCCTAAAGCGTGTGTCTGAGCCTTTGCTCGATATGCTGGATCGGTAAGTATAATCAAGTATCATAGTGATTTATTTAAGAGGTCTGCGACCTTTTTGATGTTACTTCCATAATTGTATATTTGCTTTTCGATAAGTCGTTGATTGTAACGATTTTACACAAGTGAATAAGCAATATCAAATAGGTCGAAGACTTGAACAAAAATACATTCTTTTTCTGCTATATCAAAATCGATGTAGTACACCACCAATATTATTTTGAGTAGCTCCCGTAACGCTTGCTAAACAATTTGCTTTGTTTTGTATACGTAGAACTCCCAAAAATGCAAAAATCAATGCTTCCTTATAATCCACAATTTGTGAATCAGGAACGATAGCTGTATTTAAGCTATTAGCTTTTATCCGATCCATTAAAAACCGATTGTGAACACCGCCACCAGTAAATAATATTTGTTTACGAGAAAACGCTTTAGTTTGTTCGCCAATTTGCATCGCAATATGATCATAAAAAGATCGTAATAAATCTTTTGTTGGGATTTTTTTATTCAACAAAGGAAAAATCTGCTCGTCTACCCATTCTTTACCTAGCGATTTGGGGGCTTTTTGTTGATAATACAAAATACTATTTAATTTTTCTAATAATGCTGAATTAATTTCGCCACTTTGTCCGATCTTTCCATTTTTATCAAATATTTTTCCTTCTCGCTGCGTGAGTGCGTTCAACACAATATTGGCTGGGCAAATGTCAAAAGCCTGTAAGCTTGCAGAATGTGCCATCGAGATATTCACAAAGCCACCTAAATTGATGCATGCTGGATATTCTCCAAATAAGAGTTGATCGCCAATAGGCACTAGCGGTGCACCTTGCCCACCCAAAGCGACATCAAACGATCGAAAATCGGATACGCAACTAATGCCTGTCGTTGCTGCTATTTCTGCACCATCGCCTATCTGAAAAGTGAGTTTCTTTTCGGGCTGATGAAAAACAGTGTGCCCATGTGATGCGATTAATGTTGGACGATTGGTTTCTTTCTCCAAAAAATCAAGGACTTGCTCGCCAATATAACGACCATAGGCTTTGTGTTCGAGTAAGAAATCGATAGCCGACAGTTCGCCGAACTTCTGTAAGCGTTGCTGCCATTGTGTCGTGTAAGGAATAGTTTTTGCTTTGTGTATCTGAAAGCTCCAATCATTCTTATTGTTTGAAAAGCTACACAAAGCTAAGTCTAAGCCATCTAACGATGTGCCTGACATAACTCCTACTACCAAATAATTAGCCATAAATTAAATTTAAAGTCTTCCCTTTTTGATGTTTTTTTTGAACATCTTTTGTCAAATTATCAATATAAATTAATAAATTACGACTAAATATATACAATTATATCAAGCAGTATAATAAATAATTAAAACATAACTATATCGATGAGC